>USEE01000309.1 GCA_900553645.1 uncultured Eubacteriales bacterium | reverse complement strand
GGCCAAATGTATATCGCTCCCGGTGCATAAAGGGACTTCCTTTTCGGGGCGCGATGGTGTATAATTCATTTGTGAAAATGCGCCGCCGCATACCGCGGGCGCGATTATTTAGGAGGATTAAGCGATGGCCAAATTTATACTCTCTGCATTTGCGGATGAAGCGTCTGCCTCGCTGGACGAGCAGATAGCGACGCTGAAGGCGCTTGGCATAAGTCATATAGAGCCGCGCAACGTGGACGGCACGAATGTATCCGACCTGACCGAAGAAGCGGCAAAGGCCGTACGCAAAAAGCTGGACGACGCGGGCATAGGCCTGTCGTCCATCGGCTCGCCCATCGGCAAGGTCGATATTGCGGGCGACCTGGACAAGCACATTGAAAAGCTCAAAAACACTATCAACGTGGCCAACATACTGGGCGCAAAGTACATCCGCATGTTCTCGTTCTTCGTACCCGTGGGGCATGAGGACGAATATGAGACACAGGTATTTGCAGGCATGGAGCGCATGGTTGAGACCGCGCGCGGCACGGGCGTCAAGCTGGTGCACGAAAACGAGAAGGCCATATTCGGCGACAGCACCGATCGCTGCGTGCGCTTGATGGAGCGCTTTGCGCCCGAGCTGGGCTTTGCGTTCGACCCGTCCAACTTTGTGCAATGCGAGCAGGACACCAAGGCCGGTTTCCCCCGCCTGAAGAAGTACCTGACCTACATGCACATGAAGGATTCCAAGTTCCCGTCCAACGCCGAGCGCGAGCACCGCGACATGGGCTTTGAGGGCGTATCGGACGCGCACCGTCCGGTGGGCCAGGGCGACGGCAACGTATCGTGGATAATCGACCAGCTGATCGACATGAATTACGAGGGCTTCATGACCATAGAGCCGCATCTGACCAATTGCGCGCTGGTGCCGGGCACGCCGGTGGACAAGTTCAACGCCGCCGCGCACGCGCTTATTGACCTCATCGAGTCCAAGGGTCAGAGCTGGGAATAATTAAAAGGAGCGGCCGATATGCCCAAGCTGGAACCATACCGCAAGACGCTGGACTATTCGTACTGCTTAGGCGTGTTCCCGGCGCTGAAGCTGCTTGAGGCGCGTCCCGAATGCGCGACGCGGCTGCTGCTCAGCCCCGAGGGCGAGCGCAACGAGGGCGTTTCAAAGCTCAGGGCGCGCTGTGCCGAGCTGGGCATACGCGAGGAGGAAGCCGCGCGCGTGCTTGAGCGCGTGTCGCGCAAGGAGAACTGTTATGCGGCGCTGGTGTTTAACAAGTTCAGCGACGAGCTGGACGCAAAAAACAATCACGTCGTGCTGCACAACATATCCGACAGCGGCAATCTGGGGACGATACTGCGGACGCTGCTGGGGTTTGGCCTGAGGGACATTGCGATTATACGTCCTGCGGTGGACGCGTTCGACCCGCACGCGCTGCGTTCGTCGATGGGGGCGCTGTTTTTCCATAGGATAAGGTATTTTGATTCGTTTGAGGAATACCGCGCGCTTTATCCTGACCACATGCTGTACCCGTTCATGCTGGACGGGGCGATTGAGCTGGACGCGGCGTGCGCGGCGCGCCGGGAGCCTTACGCGCTGATATTCGGCAACGAAGCGTCGGGTCTGCCGCACGAGTTCAGCCAGATGGGGCAGAGCGTGGTTATACCTCACAACAATCTGATTGATTCGCTGAATCTGGGCGTAGCCGCGTCGATAGGCGCGTACGCATTTACGCACACACATATCTCCGACTGAATCAAGGGAGGAATAATACAATGAACACGCCTGTAAAGGTAGGCGTAATCGGCTGCGGCGGAATAAGCGCCGTGCATCTCAACTGCCTGTGCCGCATGGACAACGTGCAAGTGGCCGCGGTATGCGACATTCGCCCGGAGCGTGCGCAGAAGGCGTTCGACTATTGCAAGGACACCCGCGGCTGGGAGCCGGCGATATATTCGGACTATCACGATCTGATTGCGCGCGAGGACATCGACACGGTACATCTTTGCACGCCGCACTATCTGCACGCGCCGATGGCTTTGGATGCCATTAAGGCGGGCAAGTTTGTTTTGACCGAGAAGCCTATGGCTTCGACGGTTGAGGCGGCGCACGAGATGATCGCGAATGCGAACGGCCATCTGGCGGTCATATTCCAGAACCGCTACAATGGCTCGGTACAGACGCTGCGCAAGGTACTTAAGTCGGGCGAGCTGGGCGCGCTCAAGACCGTGCGTGCGAACGTACTCTGGCACCGCGAAGCGCCGTACTACACCGAGAGCGGCTGGCGCGGCCACATGGACACCGAGGGCGGCGGCACGCTGATCAACCAGTCGATACATACGCTCGACCTGATGCTCTACACGGTAGGCCCGGCCACTCGCGTTAAGGGCAAGACGTCGATCGACTATCTTCAGGGCGTAATTGACGTTGAGGAGAGCGTACATGCGACGCTGGAATACGAGTGCGGCGCGCGCGGCATAATCAACTGCACGAACACGAACACAATCGACGCGCCGATCGAGGTAGAGTACATACTTGAAAAGGGCGCGCTGCTGCTGCGCGGCGACAATCTCTACAAGTTTGTAGGCGACGAGTGCGAGGTCCTATTCACCCCGCAGAAGCTTGACGTAGGCGGCAAGGCATACTGGGGCACGGGCCACCTGGCCGAAATAACCGACCTCTACAACCACCTGATCCAAGGCAAGTCCTTCTGGCTGGACGGCGTACAGGCTTTCCCCGCCCTGAACCTGGTAAAGGCCATCCAGCAAAGCTCCGTCGAAGACCGCTGGGTAGAACTCGAAAAGATGCCGTTTGAGAACGGGATTGGGTGAGGAACGGGGGGTACGTGTTCTTTCTTTTCAGAAGAAAAGA
>USEE01000308.1 GCA_900553645.1 uncultured Eubacteriales bacterium | reverse complement strand
TATTAAACGGTCTGTGCTCCGTGCTCAGGCAGGACGCAAACATACGGGCGGACGCCTTTACGGAGCAGTTTACTCCGGAAAAGTTTGCCGATGTTCTGTTTTCGCTCATGCTGTCCGCGCTGCTGCGTCAGGACTACGACCCGAGCGCCGTGCTGGAGATCGTCCGCAGGACGCTGTACTGATTTCCCACTTTACCGTGGGAAATTAATATTCGACAAAATGAACATTGTTCACTGAAAATACGCCGCGACTGATTATCAAAAAACGCGACTGGGCGTAAAGGAGAATGAGAACCATGCAGGCAATCGTAGAAACGCTGTTTGACGCAGTATATCTGGTATCCGTGATCACGATAGGCATATTGATGATTCGCGGCAGCAAAGGGAATCGGCAGTTCCAGCTGTTCGGCTGGATGGCAGTGCTGCTGGGCGCTGGAGATTCGTTCCATCTGATACCGCGCGCGCTGGCGCTGTGCACAACGGGTCTGGAAAGCTTCACCGTTCAGCTGGGACTGGGCAAGTGGATCACCTCTGTGACCATGACTATTTTCTATGTGCTGCTTTATTATGTGTGGCGGGAACGGTACGGTATCAAGGGACAAAACGGCCTTACCGCCGCAGTGTACGCATTGGCCGGCGTGCGTATCGCGCTGTGCATGATGCCGCAGAACCAGTGGCTTAGCGCCGACGCGCCGCTTGCGTGGGGCATATACCGCAATATACCGTTTGCGCTGATGGGCATTTTGATAATAATGCTGTTCTACCGCAGCGCAAAGGAGCGCGGCGACCGCGCGTTTAAGTGGATGTGGCTTACCATAGTGCTCAGCTTTGGCTTCTACATTCCGGTGGTGCTGTGGGCGAATGCGATACCGCTTATCGGTATGCTGATGATTCCCAAGACATGCGCGTATGTATGGACTGTGCTCATAGGTTATTCCGCGATGAAGGCCGAATGCGGTCAGGATAAATAAGCGACAAAAACTGCCTGCGAAAGCGCAATGCGTTTCGCGGGCAGTTTTGTAGTGCACGCATTGAGCGCGCCGCAAATAAAAATTCCCGGCCGGCGTACTTAAACCGCCGGGCCGGGAATGCCGCTTAAAATATGTTTATCGCGTCCAAGCGCAAGCGCTGCTTATCCAATCTTGTCCGCTATGTCGCGCGCAACCACTACGCCGGTCACGGACGCCTGCATCAGGCCGCGGGTTATGCCCGCGCCGTCGCCGATGGCGTACAGGCCCTTCAGCGCGGTCTCGAACTTGTTGTCCACGTTAACCTTGCTGGAGTAGAACTTGACCTCTACGCCGTAAAGCAGCGTGTTCTTGGAATACAGGCCGGGCGCGACGTTATCGAACGCCTTGAGCGCCTCGATGATCGAGGTCAAATGCCTGTGCGGCAGCACGAACGACAGATCGCCCGGGGTGGCCGTGGTCAGCGTGGGTATGGTGGTAGACTTCTTCAGGCGGGAAGCGTCGGTGCGGCGGCCCTTCAGCAGATCGCCCAGGCGCTGCACCATTATGCCGCCGCCGGTGAGCATGTTGCTCAGCTGTGCGATGTAGCGGCCATACTCGATGGGCTGGTTGAAGGGCTGCGTGAAGCGCGTGGATACCAGCATGGCGAAGTTGGTGTTGCCGGTGCGCAGCTTCTGGTCGTTGTAGCTGTGGCCGTTTACCACCGCGATGCCGCCGTCGTAGTGCTCCTCGGATACCAGTCCGCCCGGGTTCATGCAGAACGTGCGAACCTTGTTTTCAAACGTGTCGGAGTAGTATACCAGCTTGGCCTCGTACAGGTGCTCGGTCAGGTGATCCATTACCGAGTTGGGCACCTCGACGCGTACGCCGATGTCCACTTCGTTGTTGGTGGTTTCGATGCTGTGCTCGTGCGCGACCTTGCTCAGCCACGCCGCGCCGCCGCGTCCGGGGGCGGCTACGATGTACGGCGCGCGCACATCGTCATGCTCGCCCTTGCGATTGATCAGCGTTACGCCCACTACCTTACCGCCCTCGGTGATGATCTCGTCGGCGGTGGTGTGCTCGCGGAATTCAAATCCGTCGAACTGCTTGAGGTACTTGTACATATTTTCAAGTACTATGAGCGACAGCTCGGTACCCATGTGGCGCACGGGGCAGGGGATCAGCTGAATGTTGTAACGGCTGGCGTCATACATGATCTCGCCGACCTTGGGGTCGTCCAGACCGTGCACCTTGCCGGGCGCGCCGAATTCGGTGTAGATGGAGTCGGCGTACTTGATAAGCTCCTGCGCTTCCTTGTGAGACATGTAATCGACCAGATTGCCGCCCACTTCCTCGGACAGGGACAGCTTGCCGTCCGAGAACGCGCCCGCGCCGGCCCAGCCGCTCATTATATTACAGGGGTTGCAATGAACGCAGCGGCCCAGCTTGCGCGCGGGGCAGGTGCGCTTGTCGATCGAGGTACCCATGTCCACCATGAGCACGCGCTTGTCGGGCGACTTGCGCAAAAGCTCTATCGCCGTGAATATGCCGGCAGGGCCGGCACCTACGATGATTACGTCATAGTTCTTCATTCACCAAATCTCCTTATATGTCGGCGCGCCGCATAGGGCGCTTTGAACGCGGCGGCACCATTGCGCGCCGCATGAATAGCTAAATAAATATCAGATGGCATAAATATGGCGCGGCATGACGCAGTTTTAATAAACCGCGTCCGCAGCCGCGCCGCGTTTGCGTTAGAACTTGACCTTCTGAGCTATGTAGTCGCGCAGGGCGGAAATCGCTATGCGCTCCTGAGACATAGTATCGCGGTCGCGGATGGTAACAGCGCCGTCCTCGAGCGTGTCGAAGTCAACCGTCACGCAGTAAGGCGTGCCGATTTCGTCCTGACGGCGATA
>USEE01000307.1 GCA_900553645.1 uncultured Eubacteriales bacterium | reverse complement strand
AAGCTTGCCGAATAGACGCGCTTTCGTCGGGAGTTCCGCGCTTAGATTGCGAATCTCTACCTGCTTTTCGCCGCCGCGCATGTGCTCGCGTATGTCTATTGTCTGCTCTGATTTGCGTGTAATCATCTGTCTGTCACTCCAATTCTTCTATTCGTATTACGCTGCTTACTTCGGCTGTGTCAGGCAAAACGCCGCTTAATGCCGATTGAAGCGCATGTTCGCTCGTTTCATAGGTGGTGATTGTTGCTGTCTCGCCCTCGCGATTAAACGACGCAATTTCTATGCCGCAGGTCGTGAACGCGTTGATTAGCTGGCTCACATCGGCTGAACCGCGCGCAGTCATGCGAATGTAGTACCGAGAACGGAAATCGCCGCTGATGGCTGCCTCGGCATTATCCGCGCCCAATTCCTCCGATGCACCCAAAGCCTTGGCCGCATTGATTATGTCCGACACAACCGCGCTCGCCGTGGGCATATCGCCCGCGCCACGCCCGTAGAACATCATGTCTTCCACAGCGTCGCCGGTCAGGAATATCGCGTTGTACGAGCCGCTGACCGCCGCAAGAGGATGCCCGGACGGTATGAACGCCGGATGCACGCGCGCCTCAATGCCCGCAGACGTGCGCTTGGCTATCGCAAGCAGTTTAATGGTGTAACCCATGCGCTTGCCGGCTTCAACGTCATCGGCACTTATACGGGTTATGCCGTCGTGGTATATGCCGCCGAACGGCACGCGCGCGCGGAACGCCAGCGTCGCAAGTATCGACAGCTTGTATACAGCGTCCATACCGCTCACGTCGGCAGTCGGGTCAGGCTCGGCCAAACCCAGTCGCTGCGCTTCACTGAGCGCGGGCGCGTAGTCCACGCCGTCCTTGCTCATCTGAGTGAGTATATAGTTGGTTGTGCCGTTGATTATGCCTAATACGCGGCAGAAATCATTGGCCTGAAGCGAATCCTTCACCGCGCGAATTATCGGTATGCCGCCGCCCACGCTGGCCTCGTAATACAGCCCCGCGCCGCTTTGCACGGACGCGGCGTTAAGCCGATTCCAGCCCAGCGCCAGCGCCATCTTGTTGCCCGTAACAACCGCCTTCCCCGCCTTCAGCGCCCGTTCCATGTAAGTGCCCGCCGGTTCCGCGCCGCCCATGAACTCGGCCACGATCTGTATGTCCGGATTGTCGATCACATCGTCCGGGTTGGCCGTAAGCAAATCCATCGGCACAGTGTCGCGCGCCTTGCTCGCATCGCGCACGAGTATCTTTTTAACGTTAAGGCGCACGCCCTCGCGCTTCTCGATTTCGCCCGCGGTCTTTTGTATCAGCCGCCATACGCCGCCGCCTATGTTGCCGCAGCCCAAAAAGCCTATCGCTACCTCGCGTACATCGCTCATAGGTAATCCTCCATACTTATGCCTTACGCGCGCGGTTGATTGCGCTCGTAAATTATCCTGAGGCCCTTGAGTGTGAGCAGTCCGTCGATCTCGTCGATCGCGTCCGTGCCCGACGCAATCAGGCGCGACATGCCGCCCGTGGCTATTACCTTAGCGTCAGGCGCGCCCAATTCGCGCTTCATGCAGTCGATAAGATACGTCACCTGCCCGATAAAGCCGTACACCAGACCCGACTGCATGTTGGACACGGTATTGCGGCCGATCACGCTTTCGGGCTTGACCAGTTCGATCTTGGGCAGGCGGCTGGTGCGCTCGGTCAGCGCCTCGCTGGCCAGCTTTATGCCGGGGCAGATTGCGCCGCCCAGGAACTCGCCGCGCTCGGACACCACGCCGAATGTGGTCGCCGTACCAAAGTCGATGAATATGCACGGCCCGCCGTACAGCTCATACGCGGCAACGGCGTTGACTATGCGGTCGCTGCCCAGCTCGCGCGGGTTTTCATACTTCAGGTTTATACCGGTCTTTATGCCGGGCACAACCTGCATGGGCGTCTGGTTAAAGTAGTTGGAGCACATATGCTCTATGGTAAAATTAATCGTAGGCACTACCGACGACATGATTATGCCATCCACCGCCGGATCGATCTTTGAATGCGCGAATAGGTTGAGCAGCAGTATGCCGTATTCGTCGCTGCTCTTGGTTCTGTCGGTGGATATGCGCCAGTAATCGACCAGCTCCGGGCCGTTAAACACGCCGGCCTTTATATTGGTATTACCTATATCAAGCGTCAATATCATTCCGTGATTCCCCAATCGTAATTATATCAAACGCGCCTGCCCTTCTGATACTTGCTCAGCGCGCCCATAACCGCGACCGACACTATGACCGAGGAGATGCACTCAAACGGGCAGTTGACCGACAGTCCCCATATTACGGCCACAGCGCCGTTAACCGCGCTTTCCTCCAGCCCCAGTATCGACGGGTCGATTTTTACATATATAGCCATCGAGCCCAGCACGAACAGCGTGTTGGCCAGCGTGCCGGCAATCGCGGCCGCGCCCCAGGCAATGGCCGGTTTGGACGGGCACAGCTTCTTTACGCCCTTATACACAAAGTAAGTTATCGGCGCGGTAAGCAGCCGCGTCACAACCGAGATAAGCGGATTCTGGAACAGCGGCGAATAGTAGCTGGGGCGCGTGAACGCCGAGTACATGCTGCTTAGGCCGAACATGGCGCCCAGCACGCAGCCTACGCCCAGCCCCTCCATAAGCGTGCCGATTATCATCGGTATGTGGTTAAACGTCATGGATATTCCGAAAAACGGCAGTGTGAATCCGATTGGCGATATGGTCAAAAGCCATATTATCGCGGTCAGCATTGCACACACGGTCAGTCTGCGCACCTGCGCATGGGAAGAGGTCTTCTTGGTGGTATTCATTTGTTTCCCTCCGTTCAAGTTCATAAAAGATACCTGACGTCCGGCAATTC
>USEE01000306.1 GCA_900553645.1 uncultured Eubacteriales bacterium | reverse complement strand
GTATAATGAGCGGACTCGTCGCCGCGCGCTCGATAATTGCCAGGCTTGACGGAAAACCGCAGCCCGAATATCCGCGAACAACCGTTATAGGAGCTCTTTGCGCTTACCTCGAAACGCCGAACGCCGCGTTTCAGCCGATGAACGCAAACTTCGGCCTGATGGCGCCGCTGGAAAAGCGCATACGTTCCAAGAAGGAGCGGTATGAGGCGATAGGCCAGCGCGCGCTTGACACGATAGAAACGATTAAGCATGACCACATGCAGGAGGAATCGATTTGAAATTCGAGGGAACTACGATATGCGCCGTTCAGCGCGGCGGCGAAATCGCTATGGCCGGCGACGGTCAGGTGACTTTGGGCGAAAAGGTTATAATGAAGGGCACCGCGCGCAAAGTGCGCCGCATATATCATGACAAGGTGGTAATGGGCTTTGCAGGCAGCGTGTCGGACGCGTTCGCGCTGAGCGAAATGCTGGAGGACAAGCTGACCCAGTATTCGGGCAATCTGCCGCGCGCCGCGGTTGAACTGGCGATGAACTGGCGCAGCGCGCAAGGCATGAGGCAGCTTGAGGCCATGCTGCTGTGCGCCGACAAGGACAATCTGCTGCTGGTATCCGGCACGGGCGAGGTCATTGAGCCGGATGGCGGCGTGGTCGCTATCGGTTCGGGCGGCAACTATGCGTTGGCCGCGGCGCGCGCGCTTATCGAAAACACCGACCTGAGCGCCGCTGAAATCGCTGAAAAGGCGCTGCATATCGCCGCGTCCATCTGCGTGTACACCAACGACAACGTTATCGTCGAGCGCGTATAACCGTGAAGGAGAATATACATGAATAATCTTACTCCGCGCGAGATAGTGCGCGAACTGGACAGATATATAATCGGGCAGGACGAGGCCAAGAAGGCCGTGGCCGTGGCGCTGCGCAACCGCTATCGCCGCGCGATGCTGCCCGCCGAAATACGCGAGGAAGTTACTCCTAAAAACATACTCATGATGGGCCCCACCGGCGTAGGTAAGACCGAAATCGCGCGCCGCCTGGCTAAGCTGGTTGACGCGCCTTTCGTAAAAGTAGAGGCCACCAAGTTCACCGAAGTCGGCTATGTAGGCCGCGACGTGGATTCGATAATCCGCGATCTGGTCGAGGCCGCCATCCGCGTCGCCAAGGAAAAGCAGGCGCAGCTGGTTCACGATAAGGCTGCGGCCAATGCCGAGGAGCGTCTGGTGCAGCTGATCGTGCGTCCGCAGAAGAAGCCCACCAACCCTATCGACATACTGCTGGGCACCAAGCCCAAGGAGCCCGAGGGCACGCCCGAGGAAAAGCAGCGCTATCAGGGTCAGCGCGATGAAGTGCTGAAAAAGCTGCGCGCGGGCGAACTGGAGCATGAGCTGGTTGAGGTTGAGGTCGAGGAGCTGCAGCCCAAGAACGAAATCCCCGGCACCGACATGAACATGAATGACATGCTGGGTCAGATACTGCCCAAAAAGACCAAGCTGCGCAAGGTAGAGGTGAGCGAAGCGCGCCGCATACTGACCGCCGAGGAGGAGCAGAACCTGATCGACATGGACTCGGTATACCGCGAGGCCATTACGCGCGCCGAGCAGGACGGCATAGTGTTCCTGGACGAGATCGACAAGATCGCCGGCCGCAATACCGGCAGCAGCTCGCCCGACGTGTCCCGCGAGGGCGTGCAGCGCGACATACTGCCGCTGGTCGAGGGCAGCACCGTGTCCACCAAGTACGGCCCGGTCAAGACCGATCACATACTGTTCATGGCCGCGGGCGCGTTCCACGTATCCAAGGTGTCCGACCTGATACCCGAGCTGCAGGGTCGTTTCCCGGTGCGTGTTGAGCTGAAGCCGCTGAATCAGGAGGACTACCGCCGCATACTGACTCAGCCCGAAAACGCGCTCATCCGCCAGTATCAGGCGCTGCTGGGCGTGGACAATATAAAGCTGGTGTTCGAGGACGACGCGCTGGATAAGCTGGCCGAGCTGGCGTACGCCGCCAACGAGACTAACGAAAACATAGGCGCGCGCAGGCTGCATACGCTTATGGAGGGCCTGCTTCAGGAAATTTCCTACTATGCCGACGGCAGCGAGGCGGGCGGCGAACCCATAGAAGTGCGTGTGAACGCCGAGTACGTGATGAAGCACCTGCCCGAAATATCCATCGGCAAGGATTTGCATAAGTATATACTGTAATTGCAAGGGCACAGGCAAAAGCTAAAATAGCATATGACAATGAAGCACCTGATTTTCGGGCGCTTCATTGTTGCGTTATTGGTACATTTATAACCCACAGAAGTTGACCATAACGTAAGCTTTACCAAATTATACATGCAATGAGTATTAATTTGCATGACAATATACTAAAGTGGATTAATTAGCGAGAGCAGGGGAGTTGTTATTCGACTGTGGAGAAATATTTTGAGGAATACATGACGCGCAGTCTGCAAATACGCAGTCTGTCGATGCCGCCGGAGCGACTGGATGAGAACGCGTCGCATTTTTATCAGCAGTTCAACAATAACTTCATGCGGATAAAGGCGCTGATCCGGGAAAACCGTGAGGTGCTGGACACGCGCGTATACAGACTGCTCAAGAAATACCCCGATATTTCGGAACAGGACGCGGATAAGCTGATCGAGTTTTCCGATGCCCTGGCCGACACGCGCACGCTGGAAATGGTGGACGTGCAGCTGGCGTGGATGATAGTGAACGTGCTGGAACCGTATTACGACACGCTGCGCCGCGAAAAGTCCGACCCGGAATATACGTATAAGTACATTCATTGCCTGTTCCGTCATCAGGCGCTCAGCTATAACGTGGTGCAGTTGTGCGACCGCGGCCGGATTACAGACCCGCTGTCCGCGCGCTACCGTACGTGCATATCGGATT
>USEE01000305.1 GCA_900553645.1 uncultured Eubacteriales bacterium | reverse complement strand
AATGGCGCAAAAGACGCCGAAATTGCGGATTAAGGAATTTTTGAGACACACTCTAAGGCGGGCAAATGACTCATTTGCGTGCTGAACGCCTTAGCACATAGCAAGTATCGAATTCATATTCCGCTGTGCCAGGTCGTACCCGGCCGCAATCTGTTCGCGCACGCCGCCATGCGGGTCAAACGGCGCGGCCTCGATGCGCACATGCGGCGCGCATATCAGTTCATCGCCGGGCATGTTAAGGCATACGGCGGCGCGCGTGCCGTTCACAAACGCATGCGCTTCACGGTCGCCGCACGCGCCCAGCAGTCGTCCGCCGACGCTGAGCGCGCTGAAAACGTCGGCGGGGAACGCGGCGCATCGAATTGCTTCAGCCATGGACAACGCACAGCGCGCCCCGACTGTGGATGAAAGCTTGCGTATAATCGGCGGTGTAATCCCATCTATGGAATATGCGCGCACCGGCATTTCGATCTTAATGCGCGCGTCGCACAGCATCATGCCGTCGGTAAGCTCGTTTATTAGCTCGACCATGCCGTCTGCGCGCTCGGCATGTACGGCCCGTTCGGGTAAGGCACAGGCAGGCTCGCCCAGTACCGCCGCGGCGATTTCGCAGGGCGACATGTCCGCACGCTCGCGCCTCAGCGCGGGCAGTAACTGACTGAGCAGCGCAAGCGAATTGCGGCTCAACATAACCGCGACATGCTCCAGCGCCGCCGAACTCAGCCTGCTTGCGTACAGCCCGCCCACAAGCGCGCCGCCCGCGCGCGCGATGATGCCGCACGGCGCTATGTCGCGTTCCTCAAGCGCCCGGATAAGTCCAATCGCGGGCAGGGTACAACCCGACAGGTACAAAGCGAAGCCCATATGCGCCACCTCGCTAAAACATATGCGATTTCAGGCGCAATATGCACGTCGCCTGACCGCAGATGCAGTCGGGCGATATTCGTTGAGCCATTCAATTACTGCTTTTTTTCGACGTGCGCGCAGATCATGCCATTGGGCGAGGGCATGGCGACGTCGATGTAGTCCAGTCCCAATGCGCTTGGCTGAGTGCGGTACTCCTCAAAATCGGGCTTAATAATCTCAATGCAGTCCGGAAACGCGCTTTCATTCAGCCATATCCATTGTCCGTTATTCATGTGCTTCTCCTGAAAAAATGTATGAATTTACGGCCATTATATATTTGCGGGAATTGCCTGTCAATGAGCCAATCGAATTTGAACAAATGCAAAGCCATCCGCACAAGTATGCTGTACGGATGGTTTTGCGTGCGGAAGTGCATTTGATAAGATTGGATAGCTCAAGGGTGATGCTTGTAAGGTGATAGTTCTGCCTGACGCAATACGCATACAGCCAACCTATGCGCCTGCCTCATCCAGCTCGACCGGCCGCGCGGACAGCGCTTTTGCGGACGTGAAGCCAATCTCAAGCGGCTCGGTATCCGCAAGGAAGCTCAGCGCGTCCTTGAACGAATCCACCGGGCGCACGTCTATCGGCAGGCTTTTGTACCTGTCCAGATAATTGTCGCGCGGCACAACCACGCGGCGCATACCCGCCTTTATCGCAGCGGCGATTTTGTCGGGCACGCCGCCCACTGCGCGTACTTCGCCGCGCACTGTGATCTCGCCCGTGACCGCGCACAGCGAATCCAGCGGGCACCCGGTCAGCGCCGAGTATGCCGCCGCCGCCATCGCCACGCCCGCCGACGGCCCGTCCACCGGCATACCGCCCGGGAAGTTGATATGCACGTCGCGCTCAGGCGACTCAACGCCCATAGTGCGCAGCAGGGTTGCTATGTTGTCCACCGATGCCTGCGCGGTCGAGCGGCGCTTCATGCGGCGGCCGCCCGTGCCAAGTTCTTCCTCCTCAATTATGCCGGTTGCGTGAATCTGCCCGCTGCCGGGCAGTGCGACGGCCTCTATGTCCAGCACAGCGCCCTGAAAGCCATGTACGGCCAGACCGTTAACCATGCCCACGCGCGTGCCGCCCTTGGCCGCGCGGTGCACCGAGTGCGGGTTGTAGTGGCAGGAGTCCACCACCCATTCTATGTCGGAGCGGCATATCGTCTTGCGCCCGTCCATCTGCGCCAGCCCTGCCGCCATCTGTACTATGTTGACCGAGTCGCGCCCGGACGCGGAATAGCCGCCTACCAGCTCTGCCTCTGCCTTAGCCATATCGAAGCCCACGCGCTTTGCCGCGCCGTCCGCAATCTGAGCCAGTTCGTTTGGCTCCAGTGCACGGAAGTAAATCTCCATGCAGCGCGAACGCAATGCGGGCGGCAGTTCTTCAGGCGAGCGCGTTGTCGCGCCCACCAGCCTGAAATCCGCAGGCAGGCCGTTTTCAAATATGTCGCGTATATGCTTGGGCACGGAGGTATCATCCGGGTTGTAATACGCGCTTTCAAACCTGACCATGCGGTCTTCCAGTACCTTTAGCAGCTTGTTCATCTGAGTCGGATGCAGTTCGCCGATCTCGTCCAGAAACAGCACGCCGCCGTGCGCGCGCGTGACCGCGCCCTCCTTGGGCTGAGGTATGCCGTTTACGCCCAGCATTCCCGCGCCCTGATATATCGGGTCGTGCACCGAACCTATCAGGCTGTCAGCGATGGCGCGCTCGTCAAACCGCACGCAGGTCGCATCCACCTCGATAAACGGCGCGTTGGGTTTGAACGGCGAGCCGGGCGTGTGCTTGGCGGCCTCCAGTACCAGCCGCGCCGCGCAGGTCTTGCCTATACCGGGCGGGCCGTATATGATTACGTGCTGAGGGTTGGGGGAGCAGAGTATCGCCTTCAGCGCGCGTATGCCGTCCTGCTGGCCGATTATGTCTGAAAAGTCCTTGGGCCGAACCTGCTCGCCCAATGGCCGCGAAAGCTGGGTTCGCCTTAGCTGTGCCAGAT
>USEE01000304.1 GCA_900553645.1 uncultured Eubacteriales bacterium | reverse complement strand
GCACTCTACCACTGAGCTACTACCGCACAATTCATATCGTGAATGCGGGCGAAGAGACTTGAACTCATACGCCACTCTGGCACCAGATCCTAAGTCTGGCGCGTCTGCCATTCCGCCACGCCCGCAAATTATAACCCATGGTGACCCATCGGAGATTCGAACTCCGGACACCTTGATTAAAAGTCAAGTGCTCTACCACCTGAGCTAATGGGTCATGCGCTTGCGTTTCAGTGTGGCGCTCGCGACGACGTTTATTAGTATACACCATTTCGCTGCGCTTGTCAATACCCAAATTCATCTTTTTTTGAAGTTTTTTGGGACTTGAGCCGCTTTTTTGGCTTTCGGCCCTGAAATGCAGCGAAACGCCGGGGTTTTATGCCCGGCGTTTCGGCTTTATAGACTCATATTGCCTTAAATCAGGACTTCCCTATCCTGTTTAGGGCGCGCGAAGCTGGCTTACAGCACGGTTTCGCCGCCAAGGAATACCTGTTTTACGTTTACGTCCTGATCGAACAGCACAATATCGGCACGCTTGCCCTGCGCCAATGTGCCGCGCTCGTTATCGATGCCCATGTAGTGTGCGGGGGTTGCGGTCATCATCTTAACGGCGTTGACCACGTCCACGCCCGCCAGCTTCATCATGGTGCGCACGAGCCGGTCGCCGGTGGCTATGCTGCCGCCGAACGCCTTGCGATCGGGCAGTTTGGCCACGCCGTCCTCTATTATCACCATTGAATCGCAGGTCTGGGAGAAGATTTCGCCCTGCACATTCTCCATACCGGCGGCGCTTATGCCGTCGGTTATCAGCATTATGCGCTCCGGGCCTTTGATCTTATACGCAAGCTTGAGCAGACTTGCGGGCAGGTGGCAGCCATCGGCGATCAGTTCCACCGTCAGACCATCCAGCAGGTATGCCGCCTCAACTATGCCTGAATATCTGAAGGCATTTATTCGGCGCACGGTAGACATGCCGGAGTACAGGTGCGTTACGCAGTCGAAGCCGGCCTCATACGCGGGCAGTACCTGCTCGTACAGCGCGTCGGAGTGGCCGATTGACATATGTATGCCGCGCGGGCGCAGTGCGCGCGCCATATCGAGCGCGCCGTCCAGCTCGGGCGCGACCGCCCAGCGCTTGACCATCGGGAAGCGTTCGGCGATCTCCATATACTCATTGGGATCGGGGTTGCGTATGAAGCGGGGCGACTGCGCGCCGCGCTGGCTCATCGCGAAGTACGGGCCTTCTATATGCACGCCTGCCAGCTGGCTGGTCTTTTTTGCAGCGGATTCTATGGCGCTCATAGCCTTCAAAAACGCCGGGTTATCGGCCGTGGATATGGTGGCCATGATTGCGGTCGTGCCATGCTTTAGGTGGGTCCGGCACGCGCTGAGCACATTATCCTCGTCGCCGCACAAGAAGTCATATCCCCCGCCGCCGTGGACATGCACGTCGATGAAGCCGGGCGATACGTACAACCCGCCTGCATCGATCACGTTAAGGCGCTCGCCGGACAGATCGGGTGTCTTATCGTATATGCGCGCGATTTTGCCGTCCTCGATGAGCACGGCACCGCCGTCTATCACGCGCGTTTCCATAACAAGGCGGCCGTTTTTTATAAGTTGCGTACTCATACCGTCTTAATCAGAGCGGAGCTGTCCGCGTCGAGGTACATGCGCGCGTCGCGGCACAGGCGCAGTGCGGTTGCGGGGCAATGGCTGCCTATCGGGCCGCACACGGTTTCCTTAACGGCATTGGCCTTGGTCGGAGCGGGCACCACGCAGATCTGGGTAAGGGCGCTGGTGAGGGTGGGCACGGTGAGAGTCAAGGCGTACTTGGGCACGTCGTCAATCTTTTCGAAGCAGCCGTCGTGCACCTGCTGCATACGGCACACGTCGTCCAGCGCCACGCGCTTTACGGCCAGCGGATCGCTCAGATCGGCCTCAGCGGGATCGTTGAACGCAATATGGCCATTTTCGCCGATGCCCATCATTACGATGTCCGGCGGGTACTTTTTGAGCAGCGCGGCATAGCGGGCGCACTCGGCGTCAATATCCTCGGCGCGGCCATTGATGTAGTTAACCTCCATGAAGTGCGCGCGGTCGAAGATATGCTCGCGCAGGTACTGGCCGAAGCTCTGGGGCGCGCCCTCGGGCAAGCCGACGTACTCGTCCATATGGAACGCGCGGATACGGCTAAAGTCAACGTCCTGCTCCAGCAGCGCGGCCAGCACCTCGTTCTGCGAGGGCGCGGCGGCGAATATAACGTTTATAGTAGGCTTAACCGCCAGCATATCGCGGATGACCTGAGCCGCATCGCGCGCGGCGGCGCGCCCCATCATACCACGAGTAGCATAGCTCTTTACACGGAAGCTGGTTTCATTAGGCACATTCATATTCATTTCCTCCGATTGCTTTCCCCAAATTATCAAACGCCCGAACATTTTTTGAGCATTTTACGAAAGCATTGTAGCACAAATTTACATGGACTGCAAGAGACGGAGGAAGCGTTTAGCAATGAATCCGCAATAAAGCTCCTTATAGTATGCACTAGCTGGCCATCGCGCAGTGCAGCAGACGCTCTTTCGACAATTCCGGTGTTTCGCTCAGCGCAACCGCAAATTCTTCGCTTAAAACCTGCTCGATTTTCTTCTTGTACTGTTCATCCGTTGCGGCCAGCTTTTTGCCTTTTTCACGTTCGGCCTTATCCTTCATGCTGACTTCTTTAAGCAGAAGCATGCGTTCATTCAAATTATCCGACGAAAACAATTCCTGATAATGCAACGCAAGCTGCTGTTTTTTGTTCGAGGCATACGGCTTTGCGTCCATTTTGGCCAGCCTGTCCAAATACGTATTGGCTTCGTCCGGTGTAATTACAACCCTCAGGCTGTCTCTTATACACATCTGACGCTGCCGACGA
>USEE01000303.1 GCA_900553645.1 uncultured Eubacteriales bacterium | reverse complement strand
AGCAGGGCACGAACTTGAACTCGGTCTGGAAGGCAGGCCAGCACTTGTTGGCGAACGCGACGTACTTGCTCATGCCCTTGTGGCTTTCGGCGATGTCGAGCAGCGTGGCTTCATACTGCGCAAGACGCGGCAGTATGCCGGGCATCTTGTTGCCATCGCCCAGTTCGCGCTCCATGTCGGCTATTATTTCGGGTATGCGCTTGTCGCCCGCGTGCTTGTTGTACTCGACCAGCAGGTCCAGCTCGGAGTTTTCCTCGATCGCCACGCCTATATCGTACAGCGCCTTTATGGGGGCGTTGCACGCCACAAAGTCGTTGGGGCGCGGGCCGAACGCTATGATCTTGAGCGCCTTTACGCCCAGTACCACGCGCGCGACCGGCATGAACTCGGCGATCATCGCGGCGACCTCGTTTGCCGTGCCCACCGGATATTCGGGGATATAGGCGTTTACGCCGCGCAGCTTGAGGTTGTAGGATGCGTTGAGCATACCGCAATACGCGTCGCCGCGGCCGTTGAACAAATCCTTGCCGGTCTCCTCGGCGGCGGCCACGAACATCACCGGGCCGTCAAAGTGCTGCGCGACCAGCGCTTCGGGAGTCTCGGGGCCGAAATTGCCCAGGTACATTACCAGCGCGTTTACGCCGTTTTGCTTAAGCTCTTCCAAAGCGCCCGCAGCGTCGTGCTCGTTTTCCACGGTGGTCTGGATCTCGACTATTTCGCCGCCCGCCTTGCGGAACGCCTCAACTACGGCGTGACGGCGGCGCTGGCTCAGGTCAATCGGGAAGCAGTCGCGGCTGACGGCCACTATGCCAAGCTTTACCTCAGGTATGTTCATCATGCAATTATTCCTCCGTTTCATGGCGGCGAATGCCGCACTGATTGGCTGAAAGAAATATAAAACTATCACGCCCGCCATACGCGCGCGATCATCCGACGGCGGTTTAACAAACCGCCTATCAAATAATATTATATCATATATCGGCATTAGCGCAATGCGTTTTTTTACGATTTACACGCCAAACGGATGCCTGCGGTTTTGGAAATGTAAGGCGGAATTTGCGAATATTGCAAATTGCGGGTTTGTTTGTGTCAGATAAGGTACATCGATTGACAGGAGTATGAGACTATGGGAAAATACTAATCAGCAAAAGGACGGGCGATATGATGAAAGACGGACAAGTATGGGGACGCGCCGGGATAGCGATCGTGACGGCGCTCATTATGTGCATGATGGGCGCGGGCGCATATGCGATCAGCCCCGAACAGTACCGCAGCGCGCTGGAGGAAAACGTTGAGGCGTACAGCGATACGCGCAATTGGCGCAAGGTGGCGGGCCAGCTATGCGCGGACGAAACCGGCGTGCGCGACGGCGAGGGCGTGTTCACGATAACCGATGACGCGGGCAACGACTACCTGACCACCGGCGCGACGCAGCTTAGCATATCGGGCAGCGTGCGCGACGGCGAAGTGGTCAGCATATCGGTAAGGCTCAAGCCCACCGACGGGCTGACGCGCGAATATGAGTATCAGGCGTTTTCGATAAGCGAAATCGCGTTCGAATCGCTGCTCAGCCCACGCGCCGCATACTCCGATATGAGCGCATACCTGTTTTTGTACGACGTGTACCCCTACGCGATGTGGGCGCGCGATTCGGAATTCGGCGACAATTCGCGCTCGCTGGATACCGCACTGGGCGGCACAAGGTACTCAATACGCTCGACGTCCAAAAGCAATGGCGGCGTGCTGTCGCTGGATGTGGAGATAATGGGCGAGGCCGACGACGAGGACGAGGCCGCGGCGCGCACCAACCTGAACGCCAATTACGCGCTGGAAAGCATATGCTCGCTGGTATATGAACTGGACGTGTGCAAGAATACCTGCCTTACGCTGGTCAAGCGCGGTGACGAGGGCGACTCGGACAAGTTGGACAGTATGCTGGGCGACATGCGCGCGTGCGCACAGGAGTACTACGCGCTGGGCGCGCAGGACTATGATAAGCTGGAGGAGCTGACCGACAGGCTCGCCCCGGAATTCGACAACATGCTGGACGCGATAGATCAACTCAGCGAAACGCCCGATGAGGACGCGGCGGAGGAGCTGAAGGACGCGGTGACGGATATGTGCAGTGCGCTCAAGGTGATGTATTGATAGAAATGCTATATATGAAATGACCCGGCGGAATCGGAGCGCTGCTCCTAAATCCGCCGGGTTTTGTTGTACCTATGCAGCGCCGTCTATCTCCATCAAAAGCACGACATGCGTGCCGCAATCGGGCGAACTGTCGATAGTTATTCCGCTGCGCGGGCCAAAGTGCGTCCTCAGCTGGCGATGCACGTTGGTAAGACCTATACCACTGCGGCCTATGTTTGCGTCGCCCGGTGTTTCCGAACCGCTCAGTCTAGCGCGAAGGGCATCCAGCTTTTCAGGCGGTATGCCGCAGCCGTTGTCGCTTATGCCTATGCGCAGAAAACCGTCCGATACCTCGACGCGCAATTCTACTTTCAGGCTTTGACTGCCCGCCATGCCGTGTTCGCAGCTGTTCTCCAGCACCGGCTGGAGTATGAAGCGCGGTATGCGGAAGTCGGCCATAGCGTCGCCCGCGTCGTTCACTACCGTAAAGTCGGCACAGTAACGCATCCTGAGCAGCGCTATGTAGTGGCCTATGTGCTCCAGCTCCTCGCGCAGCGACCACTCGGGCCGCATGTCGTCGAACAGCGGCTGAAGCAGCGCCGCAAATTCGCGTATCATCGCATCCACGCTTTCCGAACCCGGCCAGCTATCGCCATGCAGCATTATCATCCAGCGTATCGACGTGAGCGTGTTGAATATCATGTGCGGGTTTAACTGCCTCTGAAGCGAATGTATCTCGATTTCGGCACGCTCGCGGTTGGCGCGCTCGGTGTTTATTATTAATTCGCTCAGGC
>USEE01000302.1 GCA_900553645.1 uncultured Eubacteriales bacterium | reverse complement strand
ACGGTGCTGCCAGGGCTCTTGAGCTGGCCAACCTTTTCGACCAGCGCGGCGTCAGCCTGCAGCTCGCCGTCCACGTTCAGCTCGGGAGCCAGTTCCTTGACCATAGCGGTGGCTTCCTGAACCTTGGTAACGTTGTCGTGCTTAGCGCTGCCCTTGGTGGAGAAGGACAGCATCGCGATGCGGGGCTGGATGTCAACCAGCTCGCAGGACTTGGCCGCGCCCAGCGCGATAGCCGCCAGTTCCTCGGCGGTGGGGTTGGGTATTACGGCGCAGTCGGAGAATACCATCACGCCGTCGTCGCCGTATTCCTTCTTGGGAATCTCCATCAGGAAGCAGGAAGAAACGGCCTTGATGCCCTTGGCGGCCTTGATGATCTGCAGCGCGGGGCGCAGTACGTCGCCGGTGGAGTGAATCGCGCCGGAAACCATGCCGTCCGCGTCGCCCATCTTAACCATCATAACGCCCCAGTACAGCGGGTCATTGAGCAGCTTATCAGCCTTGGCCGCGTCCACGCCCTTGGCGCCGCGCAGCTCGACCAGCTTGTCGATATACGCCTGACGATGGGAATCGGTAGCCGGATCGACCACGTCCACGCCGGTCAGGTCAACGCCCTTGGCGGCGGCCTTAACCTCGTCAGGATTGCCGATCAGGGTAATCTTAGCAATGCCGCGCTGGGTCGCGAGCGAGGCGGCGTTTATGTTGCGCTCCTCGGTACCCTCGGCAAGCACGATATGCTTCATCGACTTGCGCGCTTTTTCCGTAATCTTTTCCATGATGGACATATTCTTATCCCCCTTAGTGTGATAAAATAGGCTCAGGGTTTGCCGTGCGCCACAGCAGCGAAAGCCGCCGGGCGCGTCGTTAGCAATCAACTCACGGCGATTTGGCCTTGGCCGAAACCGCCACATGTAATTATACTACCATTTGCGCAATTATAAAAGAATATTATCGTAAAACATGGGAGGAAACGTATGCGCGTCGCGGGCATAATCGCCGAATACAATCCATTCCACAACGGCCACGCGTACCACATTGCGCGATCTCGCAGACTTACAAACGCAGACGCGGTTATCGTCATAATGTCGGGCGCGTTCACTCAGCGCGGTGAAGCGGCAATACTTGACAAATGGACGCGCGCCGAAATGGCGCTTAAAAACGGCGCTGATATGGTAATCGAACTGCCGTGCCTGTTCGCATTGCGCGAGGCGCGCGGGTTCGCCGAGGGCGGCGTGCAGCTTTTAAGCCGTTTAGGCATAGTCGATGCGATTGCGTTCGGCTGTGAGGAGGAATGCATAGGGCTTATCGAGCCGGTCGCAAAGTGTCTGCTGGAAGAACCGGCTGAATATAAGGACGAGCTGCACCGCCTGCTGGATTCGGGGCTGAGCTACCCTAAGGCGCGCGCGAAAGCGGCGGCGCACACGCTGGGCATTGACGAATCCGCGCTCGACCGTCCCAACTTCGCGCTGGCGCTGGAGTATGCTCAGGCGAATATGCGGCTGGAACATCCGCTGGAGCTTATGCCTGTAACGCGCACAAGCGATTATCATTCGGAGGAGCTGGCTGAAATCTGTTCCGCCAGCGCCATACGCGCGGCGATACAGCGCGGCGATACTTGCGCGGCGCTTAACTGCCTGCCCGAAAACTGCCGCAAAGAGTTTCGGCTTGCGTTAGGCGGCGGCGCGAGGCGCGAGGCGTGCGCGCTGACCGACGCGTCGTTCATAGACGATCTGGCTCTATTTACGCTAAGGCAGCATTCGCCGCAGTCATTAAGCGCGTTTGCAGGCGTAAGCGAGGGATTGGAAAATCTGCTGATACAAAAGGCGCGCGTGTCGCCCGACGTACAGTCGCTGCTCAGCGCGTGCAAGAGCAAGCGCTATACGCTCTCCCGCCTGCGCAGACTCTTGCCGCAGATCGCGCTTGGCATAACGCATTCAATGCAGGTGGAGTCGCCCTGCCCTACCTATGCGCGCATACTGGGCTGTCGGCGGGATGCGCTTTATCTGATGGGCGAAATCCAGCGGCGCGGAGACATACCCATAACGCCGGGCGGCCGGGCGCTGGACGGCGATCCGATATGGGAGATAGAGACGCGCGCGACCGACCTGTGGGGTCTGGCGACGCAGAGTCCCGAATGGCGGCGCGCGGGCATGGACTATACGCACAAATTTGTGGTTGTCGATTGAAACCGCACAATATTATTTACGGAGGGTTGAATATGAAATCGGACAAGACGGGGCGCATCATTACAATTCTTTATTGCATAGCGGCTGGGATTGTAAGCATATCCACGCTGATAGAGTTTATCGTAAAGTATTCGTCGTTCGGGGCGCAGGTGCCGGTTTATCTGTACCCGTGGGGCGGCGCGTGGGGCGTGGGCGACAAGAGCCTGTTCTACGTATTCAGAATGCCCGTAATGGCCGTATGCCTTCAGGCCATGATTTTAGGACTGTATCCCGATCGCATGGAGGACTGGCCGGACGATGCGTACAGCTATCTTCGGCTTACGCTCATGGGGCTGTCGCTGATCGTAATGTCTCAGCTTTCCATAAACGCGTACATTTCGTTCAACGAATCGGCCAGCATGGTTTTGCAGATACTCATGTGCGCCTTGCTCGTGATGGGCATTATCGCGACGGTGTTCGGTTACGTTCGTCTGCGCGGCGCGCTAAAGCCCATGTGCACTTCTATGCAGTCGCCCATGTCGCTATTGATCGACTTCATATTTAAGGGCTGCAAGCGCAGGCGCGTACTGCTCATCGCCGCGACCGCCGCGTTCATGATACTGCTGGTCATTCCGTCACTGTCCCTGTAACAATGCTTATATGCCGCCTCTGTTCGTTCAGGGGCGGTTTTTTTATTTTCAGGCAGACGTGAATTTGTCCGGGCTGTATTCCCCTGCGCTAGAGTGTGTCTCAAGCGGAACAATCCGCAGA
>USEE01000301.1 GCA_900553645.1 uncultured Eubacteriales bacterium | reverse complement strand
GCCACCGCCGTCAGCGCCTTTGTGGCCCAGAACCACGGCGCTGGCAAGCCCGAGCGCATCCGCCGCGGCTACTGGACGGCCGTGGAGGAGCTTAAAAAGCGCTTTCAGTCGTACTGCGTGACCAGCCCGCGCTTCCTTATGATAGTCGGCGTGGACTACGACGCCATGGACGCGTTCGACGCGCAGCTGGAGGAGATTTGCCGCCGCATTTTCGGCGCGCAGGAAAGGCACGACACCGTGCTGCGGCTGGCGCGCTCCACGCCGCATTTCGGTATGGACGAACTTAAGGCGGCGTGCGACGAGGTGAACCGCATAGTGCTAAACATACAGCCATATGTGCAGGAGGGGCGCTACCTGATGCGGTACGAGGCGCACTCGGATCTGAGCGGCGCGGCCACACTGAGCACTTTCTACCCCAATACGCTGTACAGCGTGCTGCTCTCGGGCGAGGAGTCCGCCATAATGGATCAGATGCGCGCGCTGCGCGGCCAGTTTACCGAGCTGTACCTGAAGCAGTATAACCGCGCGTCGGCGTTTTACTATAATATAGTCAGCGCGTTCGAGCTGGTAATGGCGCGATTGGACGCGCATATACAGATCGCCGAATACGACGGCGCGCAGAGCGTATACGCCACGTGCGACTATCTGGACGGCATAGCGCTCCAACTGGGCGTAATAGCCCGCGCGCACGCGCGCAAGGTGGACGGCGCGGACGCGATAATCGATTTCATAGGCGAGCACTACTGTGACAGCGATATGTGCCTGAGCCTGCTTTCGCAGAAGTTCAAGCTGTCCGAGGCGTACATATCGCGCATGATAAAGGTGCGCACCGGCTCCACCTATACCGAATATCTGGAGCTGATGCGGATGCGCCGCGCCGCCGAGCTGTTAAGAACCACGGATAAGAACGTAAACGACATAGCGCTCGCGCTGGGCTATGAAACGCCCAATACGTTCTATAAGGCGTTTAAGCGCGTGTACCACGTCGCGCCCGGCGCGTATCGCTCCGGCCATGATGACGATGCCGGCGATAAACAGGTGGATTGAGCTGCTTTGGTATGGAAAAAACGTACATATCGCGATAATCACGCTTAATCCACGCCCAAATGGATATTTTCGGTTTACAATTTGCGATGAACATGTTATGGTTTTAGTCATGAAGGGCGCGGCCCAAACAAGTAAATGGCACTAAGGAGGTACTTCCCATGAAAAAGACTCGCAGCATACTGGGGCTGGGTCTGGCGGCGGCAATGATGCTGACCGGCGCGGCCGGCATGGCCGACGGCGTGACCTATAACGATCAGGGCGTGACGCCCGTCGTTAAGGAAGGCGACGTAACGCTGACCTTTGCCGTGACCCAGAACAACGACATCGTGGACTACAACGAAGGCAACTATATGACCGACCACCTTTCCGAGCTGCTGGGCGGCAAGGTAGTTGTTGACGTGTGGCCCTCGGCCGACGCCGAGACCAAGCTTACGCTTATGGTGACGTCCGGCAACAAGCTGCCAGACATACTTACATTCGGCGCGACCACATGGTCTACCCGCAACACCTACGCCGACGCGGGTGCGCTGCTCAATCTGGACGAATACTTTGAGCGCGGCAGCGGCTACTCCGACGCGTTCTATAAGCGCTGCGAGGATGCCGGCTTCGACGCCGACAACGTGCTCAACCAGATACGCAGCATAGACGGCAGCCTGTACGCCTTCCCGCAGTCCGACCAGAAGCTGCCCAACATCTATTGCAACCGCGCCTACATGAACCAGGACTTCCTGGACGCGCTGGGTCTGGAAGCGCCCAAGACCATTGACGAGCTGACCGAGGTGCTCAAGGCCTTCCGCGACGGCGACCCCAACGGCAACGGCATCGCGGACGAAATCCCGCTGCCCGGTACCAAGGACTGGAACGGCAACGGCAACGCGCTGGTATGGCTGCAGAACATGTTCGTATACTTCAGCGCCAGCGACTACCGCTACGACCGTCTGGACAACACCGACGGCAAGCTGGACTATGTGTTTGACAGGGACGAGTACCGCGAGTTCCTGAAGTACGTCAACATGCTGGTCTCCGAAAAGCTGCTGGATATGGCCAGCTTTACTCAGGACACCTCCACCATGCGCAAGGCGCTTCAGGCCGACGTGCAGACCGTGGGCATGATGTGCGGCTCGGCCAACGGCTTTGGCAAGAACCTCGGCTCCTGGCAGCCCATAGAACAGCCTAAGGGCCCGACCGGCCTGCAGCAGGTGACCTACTGGCCGCAGAACATAGGCTCTGTGTGGGTAATCACCGCCGATTGCGAGAACCCCGAGGCGGCTGTAAGGCTGGGTATGCTGGGCTACATAGGCGATGAACTGGGCCTTATCGCGCGCTTTGGCGAGCCAGACGTAGACTGGCGCTACGCCGAGGAGGGCGAGGAGTCCGTATTTAAGGAAATCGGCCTCAAGCCCCACATAAAGTGCATAAACGTGACCTGGGGCACCGTCGCCAATAAGAGCTGGCAGAACAACATTATACCCTACCTGTCCGACGAGGAGACCCATATCGAAGTGTTCGACGGCAACGAGCTGTACGGCGAGCGCCTGCACGGCCGCTCGGTTTCCATGAACATGAAGTACGGCCCCGACAAGAGCGCCGTGCTGGCGGGCGTCATACACTACACCGAGGAAGAGCAGGACGATTGGGACGAGATGCGCACCGCGCTCAAGACCTACGTACAGGAAGCCACCAACCTGTTCTGCGTAGGCCAGCTGGATCCCAACTCCGACGCGGATTGGCAGAACTACCTCGACGAGCTGAATAACCTGCAGTATAAGGAAATCCTCGCCGTGGATAACGAAGCCTATGCGCGCACCTATGGCGGCGACAACTGATAACGCATAAACGCATCCCGCCGCCCCGCTTTCGGGGCGGCGGGAAGATATTTTTATAGGGCTGTTT
>USEE01000300.1 GCA_900553645.1 uncultured Eubacteriales bacterium | reverse complement strand
GTGCTTGAGCGCACCCGCCGCCGTGCCGAAATCCACGGCTTCCTGATCGCTCATGCCCGCGCGCAGTGCGTGTATAAGTCCCGCGCCGAACGCGTCGCCGCAGCCAACGTTGTCCACGATGCGCACCGCATACTCGCGCGAATGCGCCATGGTATCGGTGGCCGCGTCATACAGCTTCATGAACCAGTTGCAGTCGTTGGACGAGATGCTCTCGCGCTCCATCATGGCGACCTTCTTGGCGTTAAAGCGCTTGGCCAGCATCTGGGCGGTCTTAAAGTAGTTCTCCTCAGTCTGGCGGCCCAGATCAAGATCGGCCGTCTCGGGCACAACGCCCACGGTCAGCGCGGAGTCCTCAACCGTGCCTATGATTACGTCGCAGTACTCGACCAGCGCGGGCATGACCTGCTGCGCTTCCTCGGGAGTCCACAGGTTCTTGCGGTAGTTCAGGTCGCAGCTTACGGTAACGCCCTTGCTCTTTGCGGCCTTCAGCATCTCCATAATCACTGCGGGCATATCGGGCGATATGGCAGCGGTGATGCCGGTCCAGTGCAGCCAGTCGGCGTCCTCCAGCGCCTTGTCCCAGTCGATTTCGCCGGGCTTTAGCGTCGTCATGGCCGAATACTTGCGGTCGTAGGTCACACGGGTGGGACGAAGGGACGCGCCCTTTTCAACAAAGTAAATGCCC
The DNA here is from genome assembly GCA_900553645.1 of uncultured Eubacteriales bacterium. The sequence continues at coordinate 2,264 of USEE01000300.1, read as the reverse complement.
ATGCGTTCGCCGCCGCGCACTACCTGGCTCACGTCCACGCCCACGCTGCGCATCTGCTGCATGAACATGTCGGCGATTGCGTTATTGGGGAGCTTGGTTATCATACGGGACTGATCGCCAAAGCAGGCGGTGGACACGGCGACGTTGTTCTCCGCGCCGCCGAAAGCCACGTCGAACGACTGAGTCTGGGAATAGCGCGTGTAACCGGGAGGCGTAAGGCGCAGCATTACCTCGCCAAAGCATACTACAACTGACATTGCAATTTCCTCCTATATATACGGCAATCAGAGCCGTTCTTATCCAAGCAATATAATAGCGGATTGCGGCGCGCGTGTCAAGCGCATGGAGCGTACTTAGCCGCATACGCTCCACAATGCGCCCAATTTACTTTACCCGTTTGATATTGCCTCAATGTGGGAATAGTGTTATCATAGTCCGAGTTCTAATCGTATTCTCACCCGTGCGGGCTTGCCTTGCCCGGCCGCGGGCGATATAATCATCATGCGGAGGAACATTCGTATGCGTTGGATTCCAAACAAAATCGCGTTTACACTGGGGCCGCTCACGGTCAACTGGTACGGCGTGCTCATCGCGGCGGCGGTGCTGATCGGGTATCTGCTGGCGCAGCGCGAGCAAAAGCGCGTGCATCTGCCCGACGGCACGATGCTGGATCTGTTCTTTTATATAGTGCCGCTTGCGATAATCTGCGCGCGCGTGTATTACGTCGCGCTCAGTTGGGACATGTTCAAGGACAATCCGGTAGATATATTCTTCATACACAAGGGTGGCATTGCGATATACGGCGCGGTGCTGGGCGGCATACTGGGCGCATTCATATTTTCGCGGCGCAGGAAGCTGCCCATGGGCAAGCTCTTGGATATGACCGTGCCCTCGCTGATACTGGGGCAGGCGATCGGGCGCTGGGGCAACTTCTTTAATCAGGAGGCATACGGCGACCTGATTACGAATGCCGCACAGCAGTTTTTCCCGATGGGCGTATACATCGAGGCTTTGGGCGAATGGCACTATGCCACTTTCTTCTATGAATCGATGTGGTGCCTTATCGTGTTTACGGTGCTTATGCTTACGCGGCGGCGCTATACGCATTCGGGCGATGTGCTGTGCTGGTACGCGGTGCTGTATGGCGCGGAGCGCGCGGTGGTCGAGGGTATGCGCACGGACAGTCTGTATTTCGGCAGTGTGCGCGTATCGCAATTGCTCAGTATGCTGATGATACTGACCGTGCTGATACTGTTCTTTGCGCGGCGCAGGCAGCGCGGCGCGGGCGACATAGCGGCGCTTATTGCGGGCTGTGCGCTGGGCGCGGGGCTTATCGCAGTCACCTGCTTTATGGGCGCGGCGGCGCTTATACCTCAGATCGGTTGTGTGGCTGGCATGGCGGGGCTGTGTCTGTATCTTTACCGCAGTCAGGACGCGCCCGCATACTGATTATGCGGAGGTCTTTTCCAAATGAAACTATCGTTTATATCGCTATGGCCGCTGCTGCTGATATGGTTTGGGCTGTCGAGCGGCAGTTCGCGGCGGGCCGACGGCGGTTCGCCCATGGCCAGCGGTGTACTTATCACATACGGCATTATGTTTATGCTGTGCGAGGTGTTGGGCTGGCAGCTTATGCAATACATATGGCCGGGGTTTCTGCTCGGCCCGGCTTTGGGACTATACAAATCGTACCGCATAACCGGCTCGCGGGCGCAGCGCAGTGAGGCGCGCATACTGCTTGGCATAGGCGGCGGGCTAATGCTATGCATGTTATTCCCGCTGAAGTACATGATTGCGCTGCTTATGATCGGCGGCGGCATTGCGATATTCATTTCGATATTCAGGCGTCCGCGGTAGCGCGGGCGCTTTATTTGCGCCTTATTTATAGTAAGGATTCATCCGCCGCATGATAATTTCTTGACAATCCATATATGCGCAGGTATAATCTTGAGCTGAGGATTCGAGCCTTAAATTGCTTCGCAGGCAAAAAGTATGCGCGGCCGGTCAGTATCCTTGAAATAACGTTCAGGGGGAAATACTATGCGCAACCTAACGATGCTGACGGACCTATACGAACTGACGATGATGTACGGCTACTGGAAGAAGGGCATGGGCAAGAACCGTGCCGTATTCGACATGTTTTACCGTGCGACCAGCGAGATAACCGCGTATGCGATTGCGGCGGGACTTGAGCAGGTAATCGAGTATGTCCGCGATCTTCACTTTTCACCGGATGACATCGACTATCTCCGTTCCCTCCATAT
>USEE01000299.1 GCA_900553645.1 uncultured Eubacteriales bacterium | reverse complement strand
CTGCAGGATGTAAAGGAACCCAATCTGTATCGCGAGCTGTACGACTATGAAAGCATACCCAAGGTAGCGTTCAACAATCGCGTAGTGCCGATGCAGATGCCGGACGAAATATGGATAACCGACACCACGTTCCGCGACGGCCAGCAGTCACAGTCTCCGTTTACCGTAGAACAGATAGTGCATCTGTATAAGCTTCTGTCGCGCCTGGGCGGGCCTAAGGGCATTGTCAGGCAGAGCGAGTTCTTTATCTACACCGATAAAGACCGTCAGGCCGTGCGCGAGTGCCAGGAGCTGGGACTTGAATTCCCCGAAATAACCAGCTGGATACGCGCCAATGAAAAGGACTTCGCGCTGGTGCGCGAGATGGGACTTAAAGAAACCGGCATACTCGTAAGCTGCTCGGACTATCACATATTCAAGAAGATGAACATGACCCGCCGTCAGGCGATGGATAAGTATCTGGGCATAGTAAAGAGTGCGTTGGATCACGGCGTAAGGCCGCGCTGCCACTTTGAGGACATCACGCGCGCCGACTTTTACGGCTTTGTTGTGCCGTTTGCAACCGAGCTGATGAAGCTGTCGCGCGAAAGCGGTATGCCGATAAAGATTCGCGCGTGCGATACGCTGGGCTTCGGCGTGACGTATCCGGGCGTCGCGATGCCGCGCAGCGTGCAGGGCATAATGTACGGTCTGCGCCATTACGCCGACGTGCCATCCGAAATGCTGGAGTGGCACGGCCATAACGACTTTTATAAGGTCGTCACCAACGCCGCGACCGCGTGGCTGTACGGCTGCTCGTCGGTCAACTGCGCGCTGCTGGGCATAGGCGAGCGCACCGGCAACTGCCCGCTGGAGGCCATGGCGATGGAGTATGCGTCGCTGCGCGGCACCATGGACGGCATGGACTTTACTGCGATAACCGAAATCGCAGAGTATTTTGAAAACGAGATCGGATATGCAATCCCGCCGCGCACTCCGTTCGTGGGGCGTAACTTCAACTCCACCCGCGCAGGTATACACGCCGACGGTATGCTCAAAAACGAGGAAATCTACAATATATTCGATACTACCAAGATACTCGGCCGTCCCGCGACCGTGGCCGTGGACTCGCATTCGGGTCTGGCGGGCATTGCGCACTGGATCAACTCATTCTTTAAGCTGCACGGTGACAACGTTGTGGGAAAGCGCGACGACATCTGCGTGCGCCTGAAGGAGCGCGTGGACGCGCTCTACGCCGAGGGCCGCAATACCGTGATGGGCGATAATGAGCTGGAGGCGCTGCTGCGCGAAATCGACGGCGATATGTACGAGCACTTCGTCGCGCGCAAGGGTGTGCTTTAATAGAGACTCCAATCAGCAGCATTGCGGTATGCACCTTAAAAAACCATAAAATTAAATTAACAGAAAAACGTGCCTATGGGCGCGTTTTTTTGCGCCCAGCCGCACATAATATGCTCGTCGATAAAAAGTGTCAAGGAGGCATATTCGATGAAACGCATATTGATCGTGATCGCCGCAATCGCGGCCATGTCCATGTGTACCGGCTGCTGGTCTAGCGCGCCCGAACCCACCGCCGCGCCCACTATGGCGCCCACCGCGTCGCCCGCGCCCACGCGGCAGCCTGCCGCTACCGTGGAGCCTGTTGAGACGACCGCGCCCGTACTGCCTACCGAGGGTGCGACTGACGGGACTCTGACGCCCAGCGAGACTGCGGCCGCCACTGCGGGCGCAACCGCAGGCGCTGCCGCCGGAAACGCGGCGAGCTGATTTGAAAGTGGCGCCGCCGTTTTGCTTATAAGCAAGTGGCGGCGCCGCTTTTTTTGCCTGCGCAAATATCTGAACTATGCACAGGCAGAGAGGCAGAGCCAAGAAGATGGAGGAAATGCACGTTTAGCGTCGAATATATCGCCGCAGCTAAACGGCGGGTCAGGCGTTTTGCTGCGATGGGCAGAGGGGAGCCCGTCACAGATGACATTGGCACGGTGGGAGAGATTCTGCTTTGCCATGGGCGATTTGGCTAAGAGGCAAGGGCGGAAGTAGTACATAACAGGGTACAGCATGCTGCACCCCGTTATTTTTCATAGATACTGTCCGCACCGGAATATATCTGCATGTTTCAGCGCAATAGCGCAGCGCCATCGTCTGTACAATACTACTTTGCTATGGGAGCGGCATCAACCATTTGCTGAATTGTTCCGGCTGCTTTATTCTGGCTTACCTTGTGCCATACTATTTGGCGCGGCTCTCGGCTTACCATGGTCATGATATAGACATTTTCCCGTGTTTCAGTCTGTGGCTTATATTCTAAAAACCAATATAGCCCATCCAGCTCTACTATTGAACAGTCACTGACCGTTTAGTCTTTCAGGTCAATTTTAGCGCTCTTTTTTATCCAATTCATCACATTGGATTTGTTCATCTTCAGGATCTTCCCTACGCCGCGACCGCTAACCCCGCCGTAATACATTTTTATTGCAAGTTGTCTGATTTCTTCCGGATACTCATGCTGCTTCGGATTAATGGTGTAGTAGATGCCGCACTCCTTACATTTGTAGCGCTGACTTCACGAAGCATTATACCCTGCTTTAATCTGGTTTTCCGTCTTTCCACATTTGGGGCATTTTTCCATGGCGCTTCTGTTATCTTCTTCATATTCCATATTCTATCAAAAAATCTTTGATTTTGACATTGCCAGAAAAATCTCTGCCCATGACTTGGATTATCTCTCTTCTGCCGTTGAGTTAATACTTTTGTAATTCAACGTTGTGGCCGTGCAAAGTTGCTTTGAATCCATTGATTCTTCAGTGGTTTCGTGGTACAATAAAAATGGAGAGTTGTACTTTCGGAGACGAATTTGCTGGGAGAGCTTATGCTGACAAGTGTTGAAATTTGTGCGGGGGCTGGTGGACAGGCTCTTGGCCTTGCAATGGCCGGCTTTGTTCATGAAGTGCTTGTTGAATATGAAC
>USEE01000298.1 GCA_900553645.1 uncultured Eubacteriales bacterium | reverse complement strand
TGTATGAGCGGCCATCCATGCCGCGCCCACCATAAATTAAAGTGGGCGCGGAAGAAACAATCAGTCATCAAGGTTCTGCACAAGTATCTCTCACGCTCGGAGAGCAACAAAGTGATAAACGAGCAAAGCCGCGCAGTAACCAAGCCCAGAGTCTCTCATGAAAGGGCGGGGCCACCGCGTGAACAAGGGAGTGGTTTTTCTCTCCACTTATAGCAATGCTCAAAACGCGCCCACCGACTATACCTTACACAAAAATAAACCCGACGCGCAAGGCAAAACTGCCATACGCGTCGGGTAAACATACATGTCTATTATTTGGGAAGAAACTCCTTAGAACTCCTCCGGATACCCCAGCTTCTTCAGATCGGCGATCAGCTTCTGCTTATCGCTTTCGCTCATGCGGGGCAGGGGATAGGTGGCCTCGCCCACGTCATAGCCCTTCATTGTCAGCGCGACCTTAACCGCTTCGACTACGCTGTAATGCAGCAGCGCCTCGATCAGGTCGTCGGCCTTATGCTGCAGCTTCATCGCGGTCGCCATGTCGCCCGCCTGCACCGCGTTATATATGCCCACGAACGTGCGCGGCATTATGTTATAGGTAGAACCGATTGCGCCGTCCGCGCCCATCAGCAGACCCAGCGCGCAAGTCTCGTCCGGGCCATTGAATATATTAATATTGCCGCCGTCGATCTTCTTATATCTGGACATCAGGTAGTAATTGGGGTTGGTGAACTTCATGCCGATGAAGCCCGGAATGTCCAGCATCTTCTCGATCGTGCTTACCGGCAGCAGCGGGCCGGCCATCGGCGCGGCGTAGATTATCAGCGGCAATCCTTCGCTCTCGTCCGACATGGCGCGGTAGTAATCGATCACGCCCTGCTCGTCATAGCTGAAGAAGAACGGCGGCACCGAGCTTATCGCGTCCATGCCGCACTTGCGCGCGTGGCGGGCCAGCTTCTTTACTGTGCTCAGATCAGATGCGCCGATGTGGTTGATTATCTTCATACCGTCGGGACGCGCGTCGCGCACCAGCTCGGCGAACTCCATGCGGGTATCGCGGTCGGTGGCCACGCCCTCGCCGGTGCTGCCCAGTATGTAAAAGCCGGTTATGCCGGTCTGACTCAGGTCGCCGATCAGCTTGCGCGCGGCGGCCTCGCGTATCGTGCCGTCCTCGTTCACGGGGGTAATAAGTGCGGGCATTATGCCGCGGAACATTATTCTATCCATTTTTGTCTGAACTCCTTCCTAATATTATGTACCTTATATGCGCCATTGCGTCCACAGTATGCTGCAAAGGCTTTCGCCCGGACGCTTCTGGTAGTACACCGTAAGTATGTCGCCGCCCGGCAGCTCGATCGAGCACGGATAGCCCAGATCGCCGTCCGGCCCATCGTCGCGCAGTATGATCTCGTCGCTCCACGTCGCGCCGTCGTCGCGGCTGATGCGTGCGCGCTGGCCATACGGCGCGTGCCGCCAGCCATACGTAAGCACGATTGCGCCCGACGAATGCCTCAGCAGATGCGGCGGCGAGCCGTGTATGTCCATGTCCTCGGGCGTGGACCATGTGCGCCCGCCATCGCGCGACACGCTCTTGTATATGCCCAGCCCGCCGTTCGGGTAATGGTATCGTATCAGGCACAGCAGCGCGCCGTCGTTTAGCTCGATCACATGCGGTTCATGGAACTGACCGTTAGTCACATTTTCAGGCAGAGGCACTTCGCCCAGCACATCCCAATGCAGACCGTCCCGGCTCTCGGCACACGATACTATGCCGAACGGCCTGTCCATGCCCTCCGGGAACAGCTTGCCAAGGTAGATCAGCCGCCCGTCGCGCATCACGACCGGCCCGTGCGGCGACGATACCGGGCATCTTGCGGGTGAGGTAAACGTCGCGCCGCCGTCGTCCGAACGCATCGTCCATGAGCCGACGTACTTTTTTGCATCCTCGGGGAAGGCGCGCATGGCCGCGTCCATTACCTTAAACTCGGCGGGGGAGTACTTCATCAGATCGTCGCGGAATATGCGAGTGTCCAGCGTGAACCATGTGACCAGCAGGCTGTTCCCGCCCAGCGCCACCACGCCCGCGTCGCGGTCGTCCAGCGGCGAATCGTGCCCGACTATACATTCGCCAAAGCCATCTTTAGGCGTGCCCACGCACAGCACTGTCTTGCCGAACGGGTCGACATGGTGCCGCCTTAGCCCCGAACAGCCCACGACAACGCGCCCGTCGCCTAGTATCGCCGCCGACGGCCACCCAAAGTAGCCGTATTCGCTGCCCGGCCGTGTGCACACAACGCCGTGTTTACATACAAATGCCATATAACGCCTCCTTTAGTCCGGAAATATTTATCGTTGGTAAAATAATACCCTTGTGGGGGCGGTATGTCAATACATAGCAACACTTTTGAAGCAGAAAATTGAAATTGAGGCGCGGTTGCAGTTAAATCACGGCGACTTGCAATTCCTTAACATTGCGAAAGATTGTTCATATCTACTAATCGCGGCATTATATCGATTATCAAAAGCGCCATATATTTTCAAACACGGCGAATGTACCGGGTTTCTGGGAAAAATCTGCAAGTTCAGAGTTACAATAGATAAAATTTTGACAAAATCCATCCCCAAAATAAATAAAACTATCAAAAAATTAACTGCAATGTCGATGACAGTTAGAGTAATATCCGGATCTCCGCAAAAATCCGACGATTTCTGCCCGATTTGTTAAACGGCAGAAATGCAGGAATGCAAGTAGAGAAAATGCAAAAATGCACGTTGGAGCACTATCTTACAGGCCTTTTACACTGAAAAAAGCTTTTTTAGTCCGCAAAATTTCCTAATAGGCATTGACAAAATAGTCAAGGTTGAGTAAAATACCTATATGAGTTGTACAGTACGTGGATAGGCAAGCGCATGATTTGAGCGATGTGTATTTACAGACGTCGGCTTATAAAAACAATCGGTACTAAGTAGCCAAAAAAATTGAATGAGGA
>USEE01000297.1 GCA_900553645.1 uncultured Eubacteriales bacterium | reverse complement strand
TGATTGCGGGAGAACCAGTATCATACTGCTGATGCCAAAGCCAAAACGAAAAAAGCGACTGGACTTAAATCCAATCGTCCAATCGCTTTATCAGCGGAGAAGCCGGGATTTGAACCCGGGCTGCGCTTATCGCACACTACTCCCTTAGCAGGGGAGCCCCTTCGGCCTCTTGGGTACTTCTCCATACCAAGCCGCATGTCTAAAATAAGAAAGCGGAGAGAGAGGGATTCGAACCCCCGGTGCCGTTAAGCATCACCAGTTTTCAAGACTGGCTCCATAAACCGCTCGGACATCTCTCCGGATGGTCTATCTTGCACCGCGTAACTTTCTTACATGCCCGTTTATTATAACAGATACACGGCCCGGTTGTCAATACCTTTTTATGCTCTTTCGTAGGAAAATTTGGCTCTCCATTTGTTTTGCGCGGCATTCGGCTCCGGGGCAAAACATTTTGTTGCAAACATTTGGCGTTTGAATTATAATGACTTTGAGATACTCATTTCCGGTTGCATTTGGCACTTACAGGGACAGACCAACGATTGGAGGCGCACATGAAGGTCGTAAAGCGGATACTTATCGCAATTCTCATAGCCATAATCGCAGTCGCCGCGGCATTTTTCGGACTGTATTTCACACGCATACAGACTGTCTCATCCATTGCAAAGGTAACAGACTATGACGACTACAACCTTTACCGCATTGACGTAAAGTACGATTACGATCTGGACAGCGTTATCGGTTACGGACTGACCGATAATCAGCGCTTTATTGATGCAGTGCTCAAGGAATCCCTGCCCCTGCTCCCCATAAGCATGAAGGCGCCCAATTTCGGCTGCACCGCGTTTACCGCAAACGGCGGCGACGGCAGCGTATTCATGGGGCGCAACTACGACTTTAAGAACGACACGTCGGCCATGCTGGTCTACTGCGCGCCCAAGGGCGGCTATAAATCGGTGGCGTTCGCGGCGCTGGACAACATTTCGGCAAACGACGCCGACTCCGGCATAAAGCGCAAGCTCGCGTGCCTGACCGCGCCGTTCATATGCCTGGACGGCATGAACGAAAAGGGCGTGTCCATCGCCGTACTCACGCTAGACAGCGAGCCGACGCTGCAAAGCACCGGCAAGCCCACCATAGCCACGACGCTTGCAATACGCCTTGTGCTGGATCGCGCGGCTACCACGCAGGAGGCAGTCGATCTGCTGCGCGGGTACGACATGTTCGCGACCAGCGGGCGGGACTATCACTTTTACATAACCGACGCCTCGGGCGACGGGCGCGCGGTCGAATACGACTGTTCCAGCGAAACGCGCGAGCTAGTGGACACCCCCAGCCGCGCCGTCACGAATTTCTTTATACTATACAAGGACAACGTGCTGCCCAATCAGCGAAACGGCATATACGGCCATGGCCGCGAGCGCTACGACGCGGCAGAGGCGGTGCTGAGCGCGCACGAGGGCGATCAGGACAAGGCCGTCGCGTGGGAAGCGCTGATATCCGCGTCGCAGGCGCCCAAAGAGGGCGACGTGACCAGCAACACGCAGTGGTCCATAGTATATGACGATACTAGCCTTACCGCAGAAATCGCAATTCGCCGCGATTGGGACAACGTGACCAAGTATGATCTTGCTAAAAACGCGCTGGGCTGAGCCGCCCCTGCGCGCAGATTTTGAGTAGAGTTCGGCCGACGCACCCGCTTAAGGCGCGCCGGCCGTTTGCTTATATTTGCGCGGCAATATCAGACGAAGAATTCCAGCGCGAACACGACCGCGCAGCACGCCACGGCGACCTTTAGCAGGCTCATGCCCGACCATGCCGCCACTATGCCCACCACCAGCGCCGCAAGACCCGCGATCGGGCTTTGCGTGGCCTCCATTATCGCCGGGAAGGTCATTACCGCCAGCGTCACATAGGGCACGTAATACAGAAATGATTGCACAAACACGCTGCGTATGGGCTTGCGAATCAGCGTGAGCGGCAGCGACCTTATCGCGTATATAACCACAGCCATTATCAGTATGTACAGCCACGTATTCGTCATTTACTTTTCCTCCGCAGTCTGCCCGGCCACGCCGGTCTTGTTTATCGGGAACAGCAGCGCCGCGGTGCCCGACAGTACCAGCGTAAGTATTATCGTCATCGTACCGCCCGACACCGACGCAAACGCCGGAATCTTTGCGCACGCAAAGCTGGCGGCAAAGCTGAGTGCGACCAGACCCGCCAGCACGCGACTCTTGCGGCAGGGCGGTATTATCACCGCCAGGAACATGCCGTACAGCGCCACGCTGAACGCGCTGACCAGCCTCAGCGGCAGTATCTCGCCCACCAGCACGCCCAGACCCGTGCCCACCGTCCAGCACGGCGATGCAATGAGCATTGCGCCATAGGTGTAATACGGGTCGATACAGCCTTCGCGCGCGACCGATATTGCAAACAGCTCGTCCGTCACATCAAACGCGATGCACAGCCGGTGCCAGAAGGGCATGTCGGGCGCAAAGCGCTGGCTCATCGCGCAGCTCATTAGCATGTACCGTGCGTTTGCGATTAGCATCATTATGAACATTTCCCACAGCGACGCCTGCGCCGCTATTATGGTAAAGCCCGCGTACTCGCCCGCCGAGGCGCTGCACAAAAAGCTTGTCACCATGCCCTGAAGCACGCCAAGTCCCGAGTTCTTTGCCGCGATGCCCAACGAAAACGACACCGCCAGATACCCCAGCCCTATCGGTATGCCGTCGCGCATACCCTGTTTAAACGACGCGCGGTGGTCCATTCCCGCAAACGAATTTTCCATTTTGAACACTTCCATTTCAGCATCCGTATTTTAAGCCGCAGGACATATTATATCAGGCGGCGCTTACGCGGTAAACTGCGCTAATATAATCCTTTTATTAGAAAATACCGCCGGTTTGCGGTATGCGGGCGCGGCGCAGGCCGCGTTTAAGCCAGACGTCAGCATGCACCTTTGATATATTTTTAACATTATATATCTAAC
>USEE01000296.1 GCA_900553645.1 uncultured Eubacteriales bacterium | reverse complement strand
CCTTCTTCGCCGCCGCCAAGATGGGCGCGGTGCTCGTTACCGTAAATACAAATTATAAGCAGTTCGAACTGGAATACCTGCTCGGCCAGTCCGACACCCACACGCTGATAATGATAGGCGAGTGCAAGGGCAACAACTACGTATCGCATGTGCGCGGCCTGTGTCCCGATCTTGACAACACCCAGCCGGGTAAGCTGGAGAACAAGCGCCTGCCTTTCCTCAAAAACCTCGTATACATCGGCGAAAAGTCCGATACGCCGAGCGGCTTTTTCAACTTCGAGGACATTTACGCGATGGCCGACAAGGTAAGTGACGACGAGTACGCCGAGCGCACCGCTTCGCTCACGCCGCAGGACGTTGTTAACATGCAATACACATCCGGCACTACCGGCTTCCCCAAGGGCGTTATGCTCACGCACTATAACGTCACCAACAACGGCCAGGGCATAGGCGACTGCATGGAGCTTACCACCAGCGACCGCCTGTGCATAGTGGTGCCGCTGTTCCACTGCTTCGGCTGCGTGCTGGGCGTGGAATCGTGTCTGACGCACGGTTCGACGATGGTGTTCGTCGATCTGTACAACCCCGGCCGCGTGCTGAAGGTGCTTCAGGACGAGCGCTGCACCGCGGTGCACGGCGTGCCCACGATGTTCATCGGCTACCTCGAATATCCCGAATTTAAGTCGTTCGACCTCAGCCACCTGCGCACCGGCATAATGGCCGGCTCGCCCTGCCCGATCAACTACATGCGCCGCGTGGTCGATGAAATGCACATGCGCGACATAGTAATCACTTATGGCCAGACCGAGTGCTCGCCCGGCATGACAATGAGCCGCAAGACCGACCCGCTCGAACTGCGCGTGACCACGGTAGGCCGCCTGCTGCCGCACTGCGAGGGCAAAATCGTCGATCCCGAAACAGGCAATGAGCAGCCCCACGGCGTGCCGGGCGAGATCTGCACGCGCGGCTATCACCTGATGCGCGGCTATTATAAGATGCCCGAGGCTACCCGTCAGGCCATAGATTCGGACGGCTGGCTGCACACCGGCGACATCGGCACCATGGACGAGCACGGCTACTTCAAGATAACCGGCCGCCTCAAGGACATGATAATCCGCGGCGGCGAAAATATCTATCCGCGCGAAATAGAGGAGTTCCTCTACACCAACCCCAAGGTGAGCGACGTACAGGTCGTGGGCGTGCCCGACAAGAAGTATGGCGAGGAGGTCTGCGCATACGTCGTGCTGAAGGATAAGGGCTCCGCGACCGCCGAGGAGCTTATCAACTTCGTAAAGGAAGGTCTGAGCCGCTTCAAGGCGCCGCACTACGTGCTGTTCGTGGATACCTTCCCGATGACCGCCAGCGGCAAGATTCAGAAGTTCAAGCTCCGCGAGATGGCCGTGCACGATCTGCACCTTGAGGATGCAGCCGCAATCGAAACCGCGTAACAGGCGCGAATGGTGATGTTATTTATGCAGGGAAGGCCCGCCGACGCGGCGGCGCCGTCCCTGCGCTTTTTTTTGCCCGGAATGCGCGCTTTGTGCAGGGGTATATACTTTGGTTAAAAGACGCGCACGCGCCTACATTATGCGACAAATAATTTTAAAACGCATTGACAGCGCGCAGGAGCGTGAGTATAATGTTAGCGGATGCTAACTTGGAAAAAATCGACTCCGGTTAGCCGGGAGGGGGATAAGGTTTATATGAAGCTGGGCGATATGAAGGCGGGCCGGGAGTGCATAATAACCTCCGTGGGCGGCGAAGGCGCGCTAAGGCGCAGACTGCTGGACATGGGGCTTACGCCGCATACGCGCGTGCGCGTGAATAAATTCGCGCCCATGGGCGGCCCTATGGATCTGTCGTTGAGGGGATACGAGCTTACGCTGCGCGTGGATGAGGGCAACAACATAGAAGTTGAACCCGTAAACGACTGAAACGCGCGGGGGAGGGTGTAAATTATGGCCAATGTAAAAAAAGCCGCGCTTATGGGCAATCAAAACTGCGGCAAAACCACGCTGTTTAACCAGCTTACCGGCTCCAATCAGCACGTGGGCAACTTCCCGGGCGTGACGGTAGAGGGCAAGGAGGGCGTGGTGCGCGGGCACGACGATCTAATCGTGGTCGATTTGCCGGGCATATATTCGCTGTCGCCCTACACGGCGGAGGAAATAGTGGCGCGCGATTTCGTGCTGGAGCAGCAGCCCGCCGCGATAATAAACATAGTCGACGCGACCAATCTGGAGCGCAATCTGTACCTTACGCTGCAGCTAATGGAGCTGGGCCGTCCCATGGTCATTGCGCTTAACATGATGGACGAGGTGCAGGCTTCGGGCACGTCCATAGACATACCCGGCCTGGAAAAGGAACTGGGCGTGCACATACTGCCCATATCGGCCAGCAAAAACGAGGGCATAGAGGATCTGATAAATGCCGTATTGGACGCGGTAAACAATGGCACGCCCAGACAGCGGCTCGACTTTTGCACCGGCGCGGTGCATAAGGCGGTACACTCGGTCGCGCACCTTATAGAGGACCATGCGCGCGACATAGGCTATCCGCCGCGCTTTGCCGCGGTAAAGCTGATCGAGGGCGACGCGGCGCTGGAAAAGAAGATAAACCTGCCCGAGGACGACCGCCATGTGCTGGAACACATAGTGGACGAGATGGAGCACGATCTGGGCACCGACCGCGAGGCCGCGACCGCCGACATGCGCTATCAATATATAGAGGGCATATGCGCAAAGTATCTCAAAAAAGGCGGGCACTCGCGCGAGCGCGTGCGCACGGAAAAAATCGATTCCGTGCTGACGCATAAAATCTGGGCGCTGCCCGTGTTCGCGGCCATAATGATACTTATATTCTATCTGACGTTCGGCCCGATTGGCGGCACGCTGTCCGACCTTATGGAGGCCGGCATAAACAAGCTGACCGCCGTGACCGACGCGGCGCTTGCGCGTGCGGGCACGTCCGATTGGATGCACTCGCTTATTATCGACGGCGT
>USEE01000295.1 GCA_900553645.1 uncultured Eubacteriales bacterium | reverse complement strand
GTTCTGTGCGGCAACCGCCGCCGCGGAGAGATTCTTGCCCAGCTGCTTCGCGAAAAGAAGCTCTCGGCCTTTCTCGCCTTCCCTCTGACGAAGCTGCCGCAGCCGGGGCAGATCCTGCTCACCGACGGCGCGCTGCCCTTCGGCCCGCACTGGCACGGCCAGCAGGCTCAGGGCATAAACGAGGCCGACTACGAAAAGGGCCTTAAGGCCGTGGCGCACCTGTACAACCGCTCCATTGCCGATCACGGCGAGAACCGCGCGGTATACCTGCAGAAGGACAGGCGGCCCGAAATATTCGGCGTGGGCGTGCTCGACATAGAAAAGAGTCAGCTCCCCGGCATAATGCCCGAGCCGTGGCACACCGATACCTGCATAGGCAACTGGTTCTACGACGTGCATTACCCCTATAAGCAGCCCGACCAGATCGTCGAGATGCTGATAGACATAATATCCAAGAACGGCTGTATGCTGCTCAATGTGCTCCAGCGCCCCGACGGCACGATAGACGAGGATGCGGAGTACATACTCGCCGAGCTGGCCAAGTGGTTCGAGGTCTGCTCCGAGGCCGTGTACGGCACGCGTCCGTGGCGCGTTTTCGGCGAGGGCGACACCCGCGTGACCATAGACGGCTTCCGCGAGGAGAAGACCGCGTGGGCGCGCAGCGACTTCCGCTTTGTGCAAAAGGACGGCGCGGTATACGCCTTCATGATGGGCATAAAGCCGGGCGAGACCGCCGTGCTGCGCAGCTTTGCAAACGACGACGTACACTCGGTAGAGCTGCTGGGCGTGGGTCAGGTGCCCTTCCATAAGGAGTTTGGCGTGCTGTCCGTACAGCTGCCCGAGAAACTGCCCACCAATTATACTAACGTGCTCAAGATTCGATAAAAACAGCAATTACGCAGGCGTCCGCGGAACTGATTCGCGGGCGCTTTCGCGTGGATTGGGAGATTAATATGCCATCGAGTAAAACGTATTTTGAATTTATTCAGAAGCAGCTTAGCGCGCTGGAGGAAGTAACATATCGCGCGATGATGGGCGAGTACATAATATACTATCGCGGTAAGATAGTGGGCGGCATATACGACGACAGGCTGCTGGCAAAGCCCACGCGGACGGCAAAGGCGCTGATGCCGGCGGCGGACTGTGAAGCGCCGTATGAGGGCGCAAAGGAAATGCTGATGGTCGATAATGTGGACGACAGGGCGTTTCTTGAAGGGCTGTTTCGCGCGATGTATGCAGAACTGCCCGCGCCCCATTCAAGATGCAGACATAGCAAAGCCGGGGTTCGCGCTTAAAGCGCCGCGCCCCGGCTTTGACGTATAAACTATGCGCATGTCAAAAGCTCGCGCACAATATCATGTGCTCACGCGGTAGACCTCGATAACGTCCGAGCGCTTCTTTAGCTGGCGGATAACCTTGTCCAGCTGAAGCGTGTTCTTTGTCTCGATGGTAAGGTTGATCGAGGTGGTCGCGCTGGCCGCCGACATGTTGGACTTGGCGTTGGTGTGTGCCGAAACCGAGAGTATCGGCACCTCGATCTGGGAAAACAGCAGCGACAGATCGGCCAGCAGACCCGCATGGTCGTAAGCGATGATCTGTATCTCGGCCGAGAAATCGCCCGTCGCGTCGCCCGCCCACGCCACGTCAACCAGCCGCTCCGGCTCGTTGGCCACTATGTCGCGCACGTTCAGGCAGTCCGCGCGATGCACCGATACGCCGCGCCCGCGCGTGATGTAGCCGATAATCTCGTCGCCCGGCAGGGGAGAACAGCACTTGGCAAACCGTACCAGCAATCCCGGCTCACCCTTTACGAACACGCCGTTGGACGAGGACTGCTGCGACTGCGGCTTGGACGCAGGCTGCTGCGTTACAAGGTCCTGCGCCGTGATGGGCGGCGCAGGGTTCAGCTTCTGCTGATACCGCTTGTAGTCCTCAACAAGCCGCGTCATAACCTGATTGACCGATATGCCGCCAAAGCCGATCGCCGCGTACAGGTCGTCCAGCGTGTTCAGACTGTACTTGTTGCGGATCATCTCGGTGTTGTCGGGGCGTATGAGCTGGGCGATAGTGTAGCCCTGCCGCCGCGCTTCTTTTTCGAGCATATCGCGGCCGCGCTCGATGTGCTCGTCCTTGAGTTCGCGCTTGAAGAACGCGCGTATCTTGGCCTTGGCCTCGGACGTCTTTACGATGTTGAGCCAGTCCAGCTTCGGCCCCTTAGACCCCTGCGAGGTGAGTACCTCGACAAAGTCGCCCGTCTCCAGCTTGGAATCCAGCGGCACTATGCGCCCGTTGACCTTCGCGCCCACGCACTTGTTGCCAATCTCAGAGTGTATGCGGTACGCAAAGTCGAGCGGCGTTGCGCCCTTGGGCAGGCTGATGACCTTGCCCTTGGGGGTAAATACAAATACCTCGTCGGCAAACAGATCGACCTTGAGCGACTGCATGAACTCGCTTGCGTCCTTGGTGTCGTTTTGCCAGTCCAGTATCTGACGAAGCCAGTACAGCTTGTCGTCCAGATCGTCGGAGGACTTGCCCTCCTTGTAGCGCCAGTGCGCCGCAATGCCGTATTCGGCGGTGTTGTGCATCTCATGGGTCTTGATCTGCACCTCGAACGTCTGACCGCCTAAACCGACTACCGTGGTGTGAAGCGCCTGATACATGTTGGGCTTGGGCACTGATATGTAGTCCTTGAACCGCCCCGGTACCTGCGCCCAAAGCGTGTGGACAATGCCCAGCACCGTGTAGCACTCCGGGATTGTGTCCACTATCACGCGCGTGGCGATCAGGTCGTATATCTGGTCGAACTCCTTGTGCAGCACGTACATCTTGCGGTATATGCTGTAAAAATGCTTGGGACGGCCTTCGATCTCGGCCTTTATGCCCTGCTCCTGAAGCTTCTCGCTCAGTATCGATATGACCTGACGGATAGTTTCCTCGCGCTCGGCGCGCTTCATGCCGACCTTGACAATCAGGTTCTGATATCCCTCCGGATCGAGATAGCGCAGGCAC
>USEE01000294.1 GCA_900553645.1 uncultured Eubacteriales bacterium | reverse complement strand
AACTATGCCTGCCTTTAACAAAATGCGGAAATGTGCCTTTTGGGAGGCGGTTTTGCGCATAATATGCTGCGCCGGGTGCGCCTGATTTTAGGCTCAGCATCCTTACATGTACGCGGTTGACAGGGCGGGCGTATTTGCGATACAATAAATTAGTTTCGGCTAAGGCAAAATCGATATAAGCGTCGGCACGTTTACCGACTCATGATATATTCGGAGGACTTAAATGGCAGGACATTACAACGCGGGCGATTTGCAGGTGCTGGAGGGGCTAGACGCGGTGCGTATGCGCCCGGGCATGTACATCGGCTCCACCGGCACGCGCGGATTGCATCACATGCTGTGGGAAATCGTCGATAACGCGATCGACGAGGCCGCAAACGGCTTTGCCGCCAATGTGGACGTGACCATCAATAAGGACGGCTCGGCCGAGGTGTCGGACGACGGCCGCGGCGTGCCCGTGGACATTCATCCCACGCTGGGCATATCGGGCGTGGAGGTGGTCTACACCGTATTGCACGCGGGCGGCAAGTTTAATCACGATAATTACAAGTATTCGGGCGGCCTGCACGGCGTGGGCGCGTCGGTCGTAAACGCACTGAGCGAATGGATGACCGTCGATGTGTATAAGGACTATCAGCACTATCGCCAGAAATTTTCCAGCGTGTACGATGAAAAGCAAAAAAAGATAGTCTCCGGCCGCCCCGAAGGCCCGCTGGAAAAGCTGGGCGCGACGCGCAAGCATGGCACGGTAGTGCGCTTCCTGCCCGACAAGCGCGTGTTCGACGAGACTCGCTTTAACGCGGACACCATCGCAAGGCGTATGCACGAGTTGGCCTTCCTCAACAAGGGTATCCATTTCCGCTTTCACGACGCGCGCGTCAGCCCCGTGCGCGAGGAGGACTTTTGCTTTGAAGGCGGGCTTTCCGACTTTGTGAAATACTTAAACGCCGACCGCACGCCGCTTAACGAGGAACCGATACTGCTGGAGGGCGAGCGCGACAACACGCTAATCCGCGTGGCGCTGCAATATACCGACAGCGACACCGAGGGCGTGTTCTCGTTCGTCAACAACATACCAACTGGCGAGGGCGGCACGCATGAGACTGGCTTCAAGACCGCGCTTACCAAGGTATTCAACGATTACGCCCGGCGCATAGGCGCGCTGAAGGAGAAAGACAACAACCTGACCGGCGAAGACTTGCGCGAGGGGCTGACCGCGGTGCTGGCCGTGGGCGTGAGCAATCCCCAGTTTGAGGGTCAGACCAAGGGCAGGCTGGGCAACACCGAGGTGCGCCCGATTGTCGAGGCGTTCGTGAGCGAACAGCTCAGCCTTTATTTGGAGGATTTGAAGCATCAGGACGCGGCGCAGGCGATAATCGCCAAGGCCATGCAGGCCGCTCGCGTGCGCGAGGCCGTGCGCAAGGCGCGCGATGTGGCGCGCAAACGCAACGAGCTGGAGGCCGCGCCGCTGGTGGGCAAGCTGTCGGCCTGCACCGGGCGCGACTACAAGCGCAACGAGTTGTTCATAGTCGAGGGCGACTCGGCCGGCGGCTCGGCCAAGCAGGGTAGGGACAGGCGCTTTCAGGCGATACTGCCGCTCAGGGGCAAGCCGCTGAATGTAGAGAAGAAAAAGCTGGCGCAGGTGCTGGAAAACGAGGAGTTCCGCTCCATGATAACCGCGCTTTCCACTGGCATAGGCGAGGACTTCGACCTTAACTCGCTAAAATACAACCGCGTGATAATACTGGCCGATGCCGATCAGGACGGCGCGCATATACGCGCGATACTGCTTACCTTCTTTTACCGGTATATGCGCGAGCTGATTACCGACGGCCATGTGTACATCGGTATGCCGCCGCTTTACAAGGCCTCAAAGGGCGACAAGGTAATCTATTGTTACGACGATCGCGAACTGAGCGCGGCCATTAAGAAGCTTGGCAAGGGTTATTCGCTCCAGCGCTACAAGGGCTTGGGCGAGATGAACCCGGAACAGCTCTGGGAGACCACGATGAATCCCGAAGGCCGCAAGCTCATGCAGGTTACTATCGAGGACGGCGCGGAGGCCGAACGCATGGTCAGCGTGCTGATGGGCGACAAGGTGGAACCGCGCCGCGACTACATCGCGCAATACGCGAATTTCAATCGTGAGGATAATTTCGAGGGCCGCGTGGAAAACGGCTGACGCCGGTGTGATGCCGGGATATACTGCGCCGGGGCAAGCCCGCGCGCCGATTCATGAGGTGATTACATGGCGAAAAAGCCGCAGCTGCCCGATATGAGCGGCGAAACGATAATCCAACAGCCCATGGAAGACGTAATGCACGACAGTATGCTGCCGTATTCCGAATACGTCATACTGGAGCGCGCGCTGCCGCGCGTGGAGGACGGACTAAAGCCCGTACAGCGCCGCATACTGTACACCATGATGGAGCTGAATCTAAGCCCCGACAAGCCGCACCGCAAGTGCGCGCGCATCGTGGGCGACTGTCTGGGTAAATACCACCCTCACGGCGACACGTCGGTATACGACGCGCTGGCGCGCATGGCGCAGCCGTTCGTGATGCGCGGTATGCTGGTGGACGGCCACGGCAACTTCGGCTCCATAGACGGCGACAGCCCCGCCGCAATGCGATATACCGAGGCGCGCATGACCCCGCTGGCGCTGGAGCTTTTGCGCGATATAGATAAGGAAACGGTGCCGTTCAGGCTGAACTTCGACGATTCTCTTAAAGAGCCCGATATGCTGCCGGGCAGGTTCCCGAATCTGCTCGTAAACGGCGCGTCGGGCATAGCCGTCGGCCTTGCGACCAATATACCGCCGCACAACCTGCGCGAGGTGATAAGCGCCACCATCGCCCAGATCGACAACCCCGACATCACTACTAAAGAGCTGATGCAGTACGTAAAGGGTCCCGACTTCCCCACAGGCGGCCTTATCGTGGAAAGTCCGGAGCTGGAACGCGCGTATGAAATCGGGCGCGGCAAATTGCAGGTGCGCGCGCGCATGACC
>USEE01000293.1 GCA_900553645.1 uncultured Eubacteriales bacterium | reverse complement strand
CCGGCATATGGCAGGACGAGGTATTCGAGTTCCTGAAGGGCATAAAGCTCGACCTCATCACTATGGACTGCTGCAACGGCCCGCTCAAGGTGGACTACACCGGCCACATGGGCTTTGAGCAGAACATATACGTGCGCGACCGTCTGCTCAGGCAGGGCACCGCCGACGAGCACACTCGGTTCATAATCAACCACTTCTCACACAACTGCGGAATGTTGTACGACGAGATGGTGCTGGAGATGACGCCTAAGGGCTTTGAAGTCGGCTTTGACGGCAAAATAATGGAGTTGTAATGCAAATCTGATAATATCGCAAGGCATTCATCATGCCTGAAACTGCTTTTAAGCCACGATTGCGGAGTGTGACTCAAGCCGTATTGCGGCACACGCATAGCTTTACGCAAGTTCAGGCAGAACGCCCACGCATCGGCCTGAACCTGACGAATTGAGCTTTGCGGCGCAGAAATTATCTATCCGGCCATTTTTTTGCCACACTCTAATCGAATTTTACCGAATATGGCTGACATGCGCCCGAAACTGTGCTATAATAATGCTCAGTTTCCGGCATGAAGCCGGTTATGCCCGACAGAAGTCGGCTCAGTTATCCCTCATATCTATAATATTTGCACGCGAGTGATACTATGAAGGTATCGGTATTTCCGTGAGGGATACTGATGCCTTTTTATATTCGCCGTGCAGCGATTTAAGGAGTGGACTTTTGTCATGCAGAATAACCGTCTTAACATCCGCAAGCTGACCTATTCGGCGCTGTTTCTGGCGTTGGCGTTCGTACTTCCGTTTCTGACCGGCCATATACCCACCATCGGCAGTATGCTCAGCCCCATGCACATACCCGTATTTCTATGCGGCATGGTGTGCGGCTGGCCGTGGGGACTAGCGGTCGGCATAATCGCGCCCATCATGCGCTCCATGATATTCGGTATGCCGCCCATGTTCCCCACCGCGGTTTCCATGGCGTTTGAGCTTGCCGCGTACGGCGCGATTGCGGGCATCATGTACAAGCGTCTGCCCAAGAACGCCGCCTGCACCTACATATCGCTGATCGTTGCTATGCTGGGCGGGCGCGTGGTATGGGGTCTGGTGCGCTTCATCATCGCCGGTTTGCAGGCTTCCACCTTTACGTTTGAGGCATTCCTCGCGGGCGCGTTCATCAACGCTGTGCCGGGCATAATACTGCACATCGTACTGATTCCGCCGGTTGTAATGCTGCTCAGGCGTGCAAAGCTTACGCTTAACGACTGACATATATCGGAGGTACTTAATAAATGAATTTCAGGGACTGTCTTATCGCACAGTTTGCGGCGCATCCGTCCACCGCGCCGCAGGACGCAGTAAAGCAATGCTATCAGGCCGCGTTCGGCGCGGAGCATCTGCTGACCGATACATCGCTTGCCGCCGCGTATCTTGAACGCGAGTTTAACGATACCCCGGCGGCGGACGTGCCGCTGTGCGAAAAGATTGCTCCTGATGTGGGCCGCATTAATCTGGCCTCGTGGAAAGCGCATGGCCTGCCGCTGGAGTGGCTCACGCGCATGTTCATAATGTCGGCGTGCCCCGACGAGGGCGGCGAGGCTAAGTTCGAGCATTGTCTTTCCATCGTGGACGAGCTGGTTCAGGCGGGCGACGCGCCCTTCTCCCCCGCCGAGTGGCAGGAGTACATGTTCGCATACCGCATGAAGGCCACACACGCCGTGCATCACAGCGACAAGTATCGCGCCGCCGAGCACCCCGCGTATCGCATAGTCGGACGCTCGGCGCTCAACGCCCTGCCGGTGCTGGAGCGCGCGGCGGAGATAATGCACCGTCCCGGCGCGCATGTAATCGCAATCGATGGACGCGCCGCGTCGGGCAAGACCACGCTGTCATTGGCGCTGGGCGACATACTGGGCGCGGGCGTGGTTCACATGGACGATTTCTTCCTGCCGATACCTCTGCGCACCGCCGAACGGTACGCTCAGCCCGGCGGCAACGTGCATTACGAGCGTGTAGCCGATGAGGTACTTCCCCACCTGCACGACAGCGCGGAATTCGAATACCGCATATTTGACTGCTCCTGCATGGACTACGGCGTTATGCGCAATGTGGCCGCGTCCGAGTGGCGCATTGTCGAGGGCAGTTACAGCTTCCATCCTGCGCTGGGCAATTACGCCGATCTGCGCGTATTCTGCCTGATTTCGCCTGAGGAACAGCGCGCGCGCATACTCAGGCGCAACGGCGAGCGCATGGCGCGCATGTTCGCCGAGCGCTGGGTGCCGCTTGAGGAGAAGTATTTTAAGGCATTCGATACTCGCGGGAGTGCTGATATAGTCTTACGTACCGATTTATAAAACAGGCACCCCAAAAAGCCCATTCGCTAAAGCGGCTTATAATCACTGTATAAACAACAATGCCGGGACGATTTCTCGCCCCGGCATTTGCTTTGCCATTTGAGTTACACGGCCTTGTTGGCGTCCTCCATGAGGAAGCGGTACTGCGCGTCGCACAGTTCCTTGTACTGACCGTTTTCGATCTTGATAAGCTCGTCGTGGTTGCCGCGCTCGGCGATCTTACCGTCGCGCATTACCATGATGCAGTCGGCGTTGCGGATGGTGGACAGTCTGTGCGCGATTACGAAGCTGGTGCGGCCGCGCAGCAGTACCTCCAGCGCGTCCTGAATCAGCAGCTCGATATGCGTATCGATGGACGACGTGGCCTCGTCGAGGATCAGTATCTTGGGATCGTTAAGCAGCGCGCGCGCGAACGAAATCAGCTGGCGCTGGCCGGTGGACAGGGACGAGCCGCGCTCGTTTACCTCGGTCTGATAGCCCTTCTCCATCTCCATTATGAAGTCGTGCGCGTGTACTGCCTTGGCGGCCTCGATTACTTCTTCGTCGGTCGCATCCAGACGGCCATAGCGGATGTTGTCCATGATTGTGCCCGAGAATATGAAACTCTCCTGCATCATGACCGACATCTGCTTGCGCAGCGAATCGATCTTTACGTCGCGTATGTCG
>USEE01000292.1 GCA_900553645.1 uncultured Eubacteriales bacterium | reverse complement strand
TGGAACATGTGTCCTATGGCTATGAGGGCCGCAGCCGCGCACTCAGCGATGTGTCGCTCGAGATTCCGAAAGGCTCGGTTGTGGCGCTAGTGGGCATGTCGGGCTGCGGAAAGTCGACCACCGCGTCGCTGCTGATGCGCTTTTGCGACCCCAAGTCCGGGCATATATTCATGGATGGCAAGGACTACCTGAGCATGAAGCCCGAGGAACTGCGCAAACATATCGCAATGGTGCCGCAGCAGGTGAACCTGTTCTCAGGCACTATCCGCGACAATCTCCTGATGGCCGCGCCGAACGCGAGCGACGCGCAGCTTATGGAGGCGCTTAAAGAGGCAGGTCTGGGCAAGTTCATGGCGGCGATAGAGAACGGCCTCGATTATGACGTGGGCAACGCGGGCGCGTCGCTGTCGGGCGGCCAGCGCCAGAAGATGGGCATTGCGCGCGCGCTGCTGTCCAACGCCGAGTACATGATATTCGACGAGGCCACGTCCAGCGTCGACCCGGAGAGCGAGCAGGAAATCTGGGACACGATAGGCAATCTCGCGCACACCCGCACGCTTATAATAATATCGCACCGCATGTCCACCGTGCGCGGCGCGGACTGCATATATGTACTGGAGAAAGGCGCGGTTGCGCAGAGCGGCGCGCACGACGAATTGCTTAAACGCGGCGGACTGTACCGCGAACTGGTAGTGCGTCAGCAGGCAATGGAGGCGACGGCGTGATGAAAAGAAAATTCAGCTATTCAATAGGCGAGATGAACCGGCGGCTGCTGGCATTCGGCCGCCCGATAAGGAGGCACATCGTCGTTTCCACAATAGCCAGCATAGTGGGCGCGCTGTCGCATATGGGTCTGATGGGCTTTGGCGCGCTGTGGCTGCTGTCGGCGGCGGGCATGTGTTCCGGGCTGGGCGTATATGCCGCGCTGACGGTGCTGTGCGGCGTGCTTATCGCATTGTGCCGCTATCTGGAGGGCGTGTTTTCGCACCTGGGCGCGTATGGCATACTGGCTAAAATGCGCGTGCACCTTTTCGACGCGATCGACCGCATCGCCCCGGCGTACATGATAGGCCGCGAAACCGGCGACGTGATGAACGTGGCCGTGTCGGATATAGAGACGCTGGAATTCTTCTTCGCGCACACCATCGGGCCGATGTTCACGGTGATACTTCTGCCGGTAACGACCGTGGTGATGGCGTATTGCGTAAACCCCTTGTATGCGTGGGTGCTGATACCGATCTACTTCTTAATCAGCGTAGTGCTGCCGTTCGCGGCGCTCAAGGCCGGGCGCGGCATAGGTATGCGCTATCGCGAACGGCTGGGCACCCTTAAATCCAAGATACTGGAAAGCGTGTACAGCATTCGCGACATCCAGATATTCGGCGCGGGCAATCGCCGTATGCAGGAGGTAATGGACGCGAACGAGCAGGTGAACAAGGCCGCGCTGGGCCTGACGCTGCACAGGCAGACCATCGCGTCTCTGCCCAACTTCTTTGTATACCTCGCCCGCATACTTATACTTGTGTGCGCGGGCACACTGGCGGTGCGCGGCGAGAATAACCCGGTTGGCACCATCGCGGTATCGTTCGCGGCGACCGCGTCGCTGTCGTCCACATTCAACCTGACGTTTGTAGTCACCAGCCTGCTCGAAACCTACGCCGCGGCCGAGCGCATATTCAAAATCGAGGACACCGTGCCGGAGACGCATGAACCGGAGCACCCGGTAAAGTGCGGCGATATACAGTCGATCGAGTTTAAGGACGTAACCTTCGCGTACCCGAATACCGACAAGAACATACTCGAACACTTCAGCTACACCATCAACCGCGGCGATCGCGTGGGCATAGTGGGCGAGTCGGGCGCAGGCAAATCGACCATACTCAGACTGCTATTACGCTTCTATGCGCCCACAAGCGGGCAGATTCTGATAAACGGCATACCGCTGGAGAATATCAGCTTTGAAGAACTGCATAAGCGCATAGCCTTCCTGGAGCAGGACACCTACCTGTTCGACGCGACCATCGCCGAAAATATATCCATCGCCAGGCCCGACGCCACGCTGGACGAGATACGCCGCGCCGCGCGCCGCGCCGGCATAGCCGACTTCATCGACACGCTGCCCGATGGATACAATACCGACATGGGCCAGATGAGCGCGCGGCTTTCGGGCGGCGAACGTCAGCGCATAGGCATCGCGCGAGTGCTGCTGCGCGACCCGGACGTGTGCCTGATGGACGAGCCGTCCAGCGCATTGGATGCGCTGCACGAAAAGGAGCTGCTGCATACGCTCAATACCGAATACGTGGGCAAGACGCTGATGCTGATTTCGCACCGCGCCAGCACGCTGACCGGCTGCGACAGAACCCTGCGCATGGAGGATGTCGCCAAGCGCTCCGCTGCGTAATCTGCCTTAAATACAAAAGTAGCCTCCCGATCGAGAAGTCGGGAGGCTGCTTTTTCATGCGATTGCGGCGCGGCAGTGTAAATGCCTTGACGAACCGCATCCATATAATGTATAATAATGTCGGATCGCGCGACGCGCGGTTCTATCTGGCAGAGAGTACACGGTGGGTTTGCCGCCTCGCTTGACATAACGAAAGCGAGGTGATGAATATGCTTGGAAAGATAGTTAAGTTTATCTTCGAAAACGAGTTCATGATTGAACTGGTTTACCTGAGCATGTTCGGTTTCGTTTATGCGGTAATCTGCATAATCGACTCCTTCAAGCGCAAAAAGTAATCACCGTGCAGCCGGAACCTGCGCGGTGATCTGATTATGATTGCCAAGTGAGGCTTAGCCCACCATCATGAGTGGCTCTCTGCCGATATTATATCGCAAAAAACCGAAATCGTCAACGCTGTTGGCGATTTTTTCTATGCAGGCAAAAAAAGTGATCACCGTGCAGCTGACACCTGCGCGGTGATCTGACAAAGATTGCCAAGTGAGGCTTAGCCCACCAATCTGAGTGGCTCTCTGCCGATATTATATCGCAAAAAACCGAAATCGTCAACGCTGTT
>USEE01000291.1 GCA_900553645.1 uncultured Eubacteriales bacterium | reverse complement strand
CGAGGTTGTTATCTGGAGCGTTTCGGGATACCGCGAATCGGGGTTACTTATTTAAAATGGGTTTCGCCCGCGGCGGGTTCACCGCCACGCAAGCGGGGCGGCTCAGGGGAAAGTCGGGGCGCTGCCCGCGCTTAACCATAAACCAGAGTTAAGCGCGGGAAGAGGATGGTCTGACGTGCGGCAGGCTTTGGCTACGGGGATTCTGGCTCGTGCCCGCCGGGAAGTATGGCGGGCGCGAGAAGTGGCAATGCTGACGCGCGGCAGGTTAGCATCCTGCGCGGCGGTTAGCACTCGCTTCTTGGTTATAAATCGATTTTACCACGGCGAAACCATACATACGGTGCGCAATATGTTGCATCTACGGCAGACTGCCATCAAAAAAAAGAGGTGTTCAAATGACCGAAGCAGACATATATTCCGCGCTTTCCGAATGCGAGGCGCTGAATAATCTTGCCCTATTCAACGGGCGGCGGGCCATATTCTGCGGTGCGCCGCCGGACGATGTTGACCTTTGCGGCTATCCGCGCTGTGTGTTCGATCTGGCTATGCAGGCCGGTATGCGGCGCGCGGGTGTGCTTACCGTACTTATAACGGCCAGCGGCGAATGCGGCGTATCGTCCGGCGACATGGCTACGTGCCTGCGCGGCGAGCTTAACGGGTGGGTATTTGGCGGCGACTGTGCGACGGTGCTCATCTGGAAGTCATCGCGCGAAGTTCTGCCTGACCCTATCGAAATGCGTGCGCCGCGCCTTATTAGCATGGAACTGGAGTTCTTTGTGTACAAATTTACGCGGCCCACGGGCGTTTTGCGGGCGATTGAGGAGGCTTTGGGCGCGCTTATCGGCGCTGACTTTGGCGATGTATACTCAGGCGGGGCTTGCGGCGCGGTTTATTCGTTACAGCTATCGTCCATGCGCGCTCAGGATGAATGGCCGGGCTGCGCGTGGCGGGTTCTGGATGCGGGGCTATACCTGCCCGGTGCGGACAGGGCGGCGGTGTTTAAGGCTTACGACAAGCTGGGCGGGCTTGACCGGCTGGGCACGGCGGCGGGCGGTATGCTTGTCGATTTGGTTAAGCTGGATGCAGACGCGGACGGCTGTGAGCGCGCTCAGATTGCATTGCGCCTCAGGTACAACGCGCATATTGAGTGCTCTGATGCGGATTGCGAACCGCTCCGGCGCGTGCTCGTCAGGTCGGACGAAACCGGGCGCTTCGTGTGCCAGTGAGACGCAAGACACTGCATATCCAACTACAATTGACTTAACAGGAGGTATAAAATGGCGGGAATTGCATTTTCAGCTGGGCAGAGTATGATTCGCCCCGGCGTGTACAACCGATACGTTCAGGTGGCCAGTCCGCTTTATGCGGGCGCGAGCGACGGCATAGTGGGCTGTGCGTTCAGTGCGCAGTGGGGGCCGTTGGGCGAGGTTATCGAGATAACCAGCCTTAAACAGGCGATCAGTGCTTTTGGCGGCGACGGCGGTATATTCCGCCAGATATTCATGGGCGGTGCGAGCACGGTTTACGCGGTACGCGCGGGACTGGGCGGCACGGCGGCCGTGTGTACGCTTATGGACGCGGCGGGCGCTGCGGCGGTTGAGGTATCGGCGCGATATGTGGGTACGCGCGGGCTGAAGTATGAGCTTACCGCTGCGGACGGAGGCGTGCGTTACTTTATACTGCGCGAGGACGGCGCGGAGCTGGAGCGTATTGTGCTTGTTGCTGGCGGCGACGAAGCGGCGGCGCTCATCGAAGCGGGCGCGCGTTCGGAGTATGTGACTATGAAGCGTGCCAGCGGCTATTCGGGCGGCGGCGCTTTGGCGGTTGTCACCGAGACGGCCATGACTGCGGGCACCGATCCGCAGCTTGACGGCGACGATTACGGCGAGGCGCTCGACCGGCTGACCGCGTATGCGTGGAACTGCGTATGTGTAGACAGCTGTGCGCAGGACGTGCGCGCCGGGGTATTGGCCTACATGAAGCGTGCTTCTGCCGACGGGCACATGGGTTTTGGCGTTGTGGGCGAGGGCGTGGATGTGGATTTCAGCCTGCGCACGGCACATGCGATTGCGCTGAACGATTACAGCATGGTATATGTGGGCGGCGGCTGGTACGAGGATGATGTGCTTATCGACGGCTGGCGAGCGGCGGCGCGCATTGCGGGCATGATTGCGCGCGTACCGGCCAGTCAGTCGCTGACGCACCGTGCGATAAGCGGGGCCACGCGCTGTGCGGAGGCGCTTACCAATGCAAAGTATGTTACGTGCACCAATGCGGGTATGCTTACTTTTTCGCCGTCGACCGCGGGCGGCGTATGGGTGGAAAATGCCATAACCAGCCTGCACACGCCGTCGGGCGAGGATGATGCGGGCTGGAAGAAGATCAAGCGTGCGCGCGTACGCTTTGAGCTGATGGACAGGGCGAGCGCGACTGTTGCGCCCATGATAGGCAACATATCGAACGATTCAGACGGGCGTGCGGCTGTGATACAGGCATTGCAGGGGCTTTTACGCGCTATGGCTAGTGAGGGCAAGCTAATGCCGGGCGGCACTGTTACGCTCGACCCGGACGTATCGTCGGGCGGCGACAGTGCGGGCTTTATAATCGAGGCGGACGATGTGGACGCACTGGAGAAGGTATACTTTACGTACCGATTCAGCTTTATACAGAACTAACGGGAGGCACGAATGAGCGAACAGACACTGGACATACGCAAGCTAATGACGGGCAAGGACGGACAGCTATTCATAACCGGCTCAGACCGCAGTCAGATCTTCCTTGCCGAGGTAGACCAATTTGAAGCGCGCATAAACTTTTCCAACGCGGACTATCAGCCGATAAGCTCCTATCTAAGCATCTCAGTCCCGACCTCCTACACGGTAACTTTAACCTTCTCCGAGGCAGTAATCCGCGACGACGTAGTATTAAAGCCAATATACGACGCCCTGGCAAGCGGCATCTCCCCAGTCTTTGAATTCTGCGGCCGTTTCCGCACGTCATCGGGTCGCTACAACCGTCAGG
>USEE01000290.1 GCA_900553645.1 uncultured Eubacteriales bacterium | reverse complement strand
CCGGCGCGAGTACTTCGTGTCATACGATCGCCAGCTAATATATGCGCGTTTCAGCGCCGAGGGCGGCCCGCTCGATCTTGCGGCGAGCATGGATTCAAAGCTCAAGCACAGCGTGCGCGTGTCGGACGGCGCAGTCACACTGCGCGGCATTGCGCCCGATCATGCCGAGCCCAGCTATACCCCGGTGCAGCCCCCGCTAGTATATCTGGACGAGAGCGAGTCCAATGCACTGCGGTTTGCCGCGCAGATGCGCGTAATCGATACCGACGGCAAGGTCTTTACCGATCGCACGCGCATATATGTAAACGACGCGAGCTATGCCGTGATCGCGATAGCCGCGGGCACCAACTACGCCGGGTACATGCAGCCGCGCGACCGCGACGTGAACAGGGTTGTTGACAGGCTTGCCGATGAGTTTACCGCCGCTGGCCGCTGGGACGACGCGCTCAGAGCGCATATCGCCGGTTATCAAGCGCTTTACGGGCGCGTAAAACTGGATTTGGATGAGGAAATTACCGGCGCACTGCCTACCTCGCAGAGGTTTGCGCTCAACGGCGGCGGCGTGTTCGACCCGTCCGTAGGCGCGCTGGCGGCACAGTACGCGCGGTATCTGATTATATCCGGCTCCCGCCCCGGCACTCAGGCCGAGAACCTGCAGGGCATATGGAACGCCAGCGTACAGCCGCCGTGGTCAAGCAACTACACAACTAACATAAACGTACAGATGAACTACTGGCCCGCCGAGATATTTGCGCTGAGCGAATGCCACGAGCCCATGTTCGATCTGATACGCGAAACCGCGCAAAGCGGCGAGCACGTCGCGCGCGACTACTATCATTGGGACGGCTGGGTCGCGCATCACAACGTGGACCTGTGGCGCATGGCCGTGCCCGCGTGCGAAGATGCGGCGTGGTTCTTCTGGCCGTTTGGCGGCGCGTGGATGTGCCAGCACCTGTGGACGCATTACGAATACACGCGCGATAAGAATTTCCTGCGCGATGTGGCTTACCCGGCGATACGCGGCGCGGCGCAGTTCATGCTGGGGAATTTGTGCGAGGACGGCGACCGGCTCACAATCGCGCCGTCGACGTCGCCCGAAAACAAGCACATAATTCCGGGCGGGCGCACGTACCGCGATATGGTTACGGACATAGACCCGGAGAACCGCTTTTCCGCCGACATGAGCGAGATATCGTCCATTACAAAGGGTTCGTGCATGGATATGACGCTCATACGCGAGTTGTTTAGCAATACGCTCAAGGGCGCGGAAATATTGGGACTGGCCGAGGACGAAACCGATATGCAGATGCGCGCCGCGCTTCCCCGGCTGGAGCCGTACAAGATCAGCCGGTTCGGCACGCTTCAGGAGTGGTACGAGGATTACGAGGAGTGCACGCCCGGCATGGGCCACGTTTCGCACCTGTACAGCGTATACCCCGCATCGATAATCAACGAACGCGACTTCCCCGCCGAGTATCGCGCGGCGTATCTGTCGCTGCAGCGGCGCGTGGCGCACGGCGGCATGACGTATAACTGGCCCGGCTCGTGGGCGCTGTGTCTGGCGGCGCGCTTCCATGACAGGGGTCTGTGCACGCGGCTGCTTTCGTCCGTGCCCACGAATTTCGGCGCGAACATGCTCACAAAAGGGCACGTGCAGATCGACGCCATATTCGGGTTTGCGGCGGGCATAGGCGAAATGCTTTTACAGAGCCACAACGGATACATAGAGCTGCTGCCCACGCCCGCGTTCGGATGGGTAAACGGCTCGTTCAGCGGGCTGAGGGCGCGCGGCGGGTTCGAGTGCGATCTTAGCTGGCACGCAAACGCGATTTGCTCCGGGCGCGTAAAGTCGCATCGGGGCGGCGAGTGCGCGGTTAAGGCAGACGGTTTTAGGGGCGTAAAACTGCCTGATGGAAAGATTGTCAAGCCCGACACGGACGGCATTGCACGGTTTGCTTCGGAGGTTGGCGGCGAATATGAATTGATGTTCTAAAGGGCGATTTTATTGACTGTAAACGCAAGCGGCGGTGAAGCTGATTCTGCTTCGCCGCCGCTTGTTTTAGGCATGTTTCAATTGTCTTTTATGCTGTTAAGGCATATCCCCTGCCCCGCCGGTTACAGCTTCGCCCCACACCTCGGGCACTTCTCCACCTTCATGCCGAAGCGCTCCGGCACGCTCGCGCCGCACTCGGGGCACTTGAGCTTGGTTGCCGATACGATAAAGCCCGCAGTCATAAAAAATATTCCCAGCACCAGCATAGCCACGTTGCGCGGCTGTGACAGCAGGCCTATCAGAAGAAATACGCAGCTAAGCAGGCTGAGTATGCGCGACACTATGCTCCACTTACGATAGTTCATATTCACACCTCCATGCTTTTATTGTAACCGCGCACACAATCCGCCGCGACGCATACGATATTGCGAGGAGGTGCGCATATGGATAATTTCACAATGCTTCAAAACGCCGCGCGCAGACAGATTGACGGCGAACGCACGGGATTTGCCTCGCTCAGCCGCGTGGATCAGGCCGACCGCTGGGCCGCGTGGCAGGCAAGCGCCGACATGCCGCGTGCGGAGCGCGATACATATTCTTACGGCCCGGCTCATATCGATTCGCCTTACGATGAATTTGGCAGGGCTTACGACTTGCCGGACGTTGTGCCTGAGCAAAATGTCGAACCCAATATGCCGAATTCACGCATGAACGAGCGCCCTGTGTCTGAGCCGCCCAAGCGTTCGTTCGCGCTGTACAACGAAATCATGGCTAAGCACAATCGGATTTTCGGGCACAGCTGAGGGCTTTACAGGCTTTCGATGTACTCCTCCAGCCGCCGATCGACTTCATACGGATCGGTCAGTGTGAGCAGCTGCGCGCGTATCTGCGCACTGCCGCGCAGACCGTGCAGGTACCACGCGATATGCTTGCGCATCTCGCGCACGGCGATTGCCTCACCGCGCCACGCCGCAAGCATATCGCTGTGGCGGCGCATCATTTCGAGCCGCTCATGCGGCGTGGGCGCGGGCA
>USEE01000289.1 GCA_900553645.1 uncultured Eubacteriales bacterium | reverse complement strand
GGGCTCGGAGATGTGTATAAGAGACAGGCCTTACCCTTCACAATCTCCGCTCCTCCGCCTACACAAAAAAACGATTGAACCCACCCCCGCCCTGCGCTATAATAATAAAGCGCCTTATATCGGCGCACATGCAATCGCAATTCAGCCAAAGGCAGTGATATATATGGAATTTTGCGCCGGTTCTTACGACGTGGTCGTCGTGGGCGCGGGTCACGCGGGCGTGGAGGCCGCCCTCGCGTGCGCGCGGCTGGGGCTTGACACGCTCATGCTTACGCTTAATCTGGACTCTATCGCGCTCATGCCCTGCAACCCCGCCGTGGGCGGCACGGCCAAGGGCCATCTAGTGCGCGAAATCGACGCTTTGGGCGGCGAGATGGGGCGCGCCATCGACGACACGTTTATTCAGTCGCGTATGCTCAACACCTCAAAAGGCCCTGCGGTACTCTCGCTGCGCGCGCAGGCCGACAAGCGCGCGTATCAGGCGCGTATGCGTCACGCTCTTGAGACTCAGCCGCACCTCACCGTGCGTCAGGGCGAATGCGCCCGCATTGACGCTCCGGGCGGGACTGTGCGCGCGATAGTCACCATGACCGGCGCGCGCTACGAGTGCCGCGCCGCGGTGCTGTGCACGGGCGTATACCTCAAAAGCCGCATAATCATCGGCGATGCGACGTGGCAGGCCGGGCCGCAGGGACTTTTCCCCGCCGGGCCGCTGTCGGGCGCGCTGACCGAGCTGGGGTTTTGTCTAAGGCGGTTCAAGACCGGCACGCCCGCGCGCGTGGACGTGCGCACTATCGACTTTTCCAAGATGGAGCCCCAGCCCGGCGACGACGTGATTACGCCGTTTTCGTTCATGACCACGGGCGAGCTTAAAAATCAGGCGCTGTGCTACCTGACCTACACCACGCCTGCGACGCATCAGCTTATCCGCGACAACATCGACCTTGCGCCCGGCTATTCAGGGCTTATCAAGGGTACGGGCGCGCGCTACTGCCCGTCGATCGAGGACAAGGTGATGCGCTTTGCCGACAAGGACAGGCATCCGATATTTCTGGAGCCGGAAGGGCTGAATACCTTCGAATGGTATGTGCAGGGCATGAGCACGGGTATGCCCGAGCACATGCAGTGGAAGATATACCAGTCCGTGCCCGGTCTGGAGCACGCCCAGCTCACGCGCCTTGCGTACGCAATCGAGTACGACTGCATCGACCCGACTGAGCTCAGACCCACATTGGAGTCGCGGCGCGTGCCGGGGCTGTACTTCGCGGGGCAGATAAACGGCACGTCGGGCTATGAGGAGGCCGCCGCGCAGGGGCTTATCGCGGGACTGAACGCCGCGATGAAGCTGAAGGACATGCCGCCCTTTATACCCACGCGCGATCAGGCATACATGGGCGTGCTGGTGGACGATTTGACCACGCGCGGCGTGGATGAGCCGTACCGCATGATGACGTCGCGCGCCGAGTACCGGCTGATTCTCAGGCAGGACAACGCCGATCTGCGCCTAACGCCCGAGGGACGGCGCATGGGTCTGGTGGACGATGCGCGCTGGGCGAGGTTTAATGCCAAGGCAGAGGAAAGCGAGCGGCTTAAAACCGCGCTGGGGCATACGTATCTAAAGGGCGCGCAGGGCTTGAACGAGCTGCTCAAGAGCCGGGGCGAGCCGCAGGTGGAAGGCTCGGCGCTGGCGCGCGACGTGCTCAGGCGGCCGTCGATTGCGCTAAAGGACTTGGCGGCGCTCAACCCGGAGCTGCGCAGCGCGGACGCGGGCGCAATGGAGCAGGCCGAGATAGCGGTAAAGTACGAGGGCTACCTCACCCGCCAGCAGCAGCAGATAGACCAGTTCCGCCGCGCGGAGGAGGCGCTGCTGCCGGAGGACACGGACTTTATGTCGATAAGCGGCCTGCGCATAGAGGCGCGGCAAAAGCTCCAGCGCCAGCGCCCGCGCTCGCTGGGCCAGGCCAGCCGCATGATGGGCGTGTCGCCGGGCGATGTGCAGGTGCTCATGGTCTATATCGAAAAGCGCAAGCACGAGCAAAGGGAAGCGGGCAAATGACGCGGATATATCGCCGCAGGGCGTGAGGAGGTATAAAAATGAAAAACGGTCAGTGCTGGCTGGATGACAAGGGAAATCTTATTCAGGCGCACGGCGGCATGATAACTCAGTTTAACGGCAAATGGTACTGGTTTGGCGAAAACAAGGACGCGGACAACGTGCGCGTGGGCGAAAAGCAGCTCGCGCGCGTGGACGTGGTGGGCGTGAGCTGCTACACCAGCGACGATCTGCACACATGGCATTACGAAGGTCTGGCTTTGAGCGCGGACAAGAATGCCGACCCGTCGTCGCCGCTGCACCCGGGGCGCGTGATGGAGCGGCCCAAGGTTATATACAGTCAAAAGACGGGCAAGTATGTGATGTGGTTCCACGCGGACAGCGCGGACTACACGTTTGCGCACGCGGGCTGCGCGGTGGCCGATAAGCCGGAAGGCCCTTACGAATTCGTCGGCGCGTTTTTGCCGCCCGAGCGGCGCGACGTGCGCGACATGACGCTGTACACCGACCCGCAGGACGGCCGCGCGTACCTGATACACAGCGGCGATTGGAATAAGACGCTGTACTTCTCCGAGCTGAATGAGGAGCGCACGAGTTTCACCGGCGTAGTGTACGCGCACCTGCCCAATCAGGAGCGCGAAGCCCCGGCGATGTACTATCATGACGGGCTGTACTACTGCGTGACGTCGGGCTGCACCGGCTGGGCGGCGAACAGCGCGCTCTATTCGACGACGCGCCGGCTTTCGAGCGGCA
This sequence comes from uncultured Eubacteriales bacterium, assembly GCA_900553645.1. The sequence goes on along the minus strand of USEE01000289.1, from coordinate 232 downwards.
TGAAGCTGATCGACGACCCGTGCGAAGGCCCGGACGCGCGCAACACCTTCCACGGCCAGAGCACCTATATATTTGAGGCGGACGGCCGGCCCTACCTGATGATCGACCACTGGAAGCCTCAGGATCTGCGGCATTCCGGGTACAGCATACTGCCGATAGAGTTCGACGGCGACCGGATGACGGTCAGGTGGACTGACGAGTTTTAGAAAGCGTCTCAAGCGGGGCAAGCCGC
>USEE01000288.1 GCA_900553645.1 uncultured Eubacteriales bacterium | reverse complement strand
GCGCATGTTCACCAATCCGTTTAACGGCGTGCTGTGGTCGCTGCCTATCGAGATGGAGTTTTACCTGCTGTTCCCGCTGATACTGCGCGCATTTAAGAAGCGCCCCACGCTGGTCATGGTGTGCGCGTTCGTCGTCGGCGAAAGCTGGCGGTTCTACCTGCGCAGTGTGGACTCCAGTAACATAGTGTTCCTGATGAATCAACTGCCCGGCATGATAGACGTGTTCGTGGGCGGCATGTACTCGGCGTGGCTCACGGGCCGAATAAAGCACGCGCTGGACGAAAAACAGCTTAAATCGCTTGCGCCGGTATTCACAATGCTTACGATAGGCTTTGTGATGTTTTTCTGGCTGGACCAGATGCTCATGAACGCCTCGCGCTCGGCTCCGGGCGGCACGGCGGTCGCACAGATGAACCTGCGCAAGTACAACATAATCGCGCTGGGACTCGCGGTAATGAGCTCCGCATTTTCAAACGGCTGGCTCAGGCTGATATTCGGCAATCCGTTTACCCGCTTTATCTCGACCATATCGTATCAGCTGTACATGTGGCATATGCTGGTTGCGCTTAGGTTCAAGGAATGGCATATACCGCCGTACACGATACCCGAGGGGCAGTCCTACCCGATGAACGACGAGGCCTGGCGATGGCCGTATTTTATGATTAGCCTGGTCGTAAGCCTGATCGTCGCGACGCTGCTTACATACTGCTTCGAACGCCCGGTTTCGCGTGCGCTTACACGCCGCAAGCCTGCATTTGTGTCGCGCGGCGGCAACGGCCTTGCCGCACAGATACTCATCCCCGTCGCGGGCGTGTGCATGTATCTGCTGTTGGTTGTCGTGCTCAATTCTATACTGTAATGTCAAATATTGTTTGGAGGTATACATATGAACGACATGGAAAAGGTATTTAGCATCATAGACGCAAGCCGCGATGAAATGATCGCGACGCTGTCCCGCTGGATAAAGATTCCCAGCGTACAGGGCGACGCGCTCGAAGGTATGCCTTTCGGCGAGAACAACCAGAAGATGCTGGAGGAAGCCCAGCGCACTGCGGGCGGCATGGGTTTTGACACCCGCAATGTGGATAACTACCTGCTGGAGGTAAACTACGGCGAAGGCGAACGCACTTTGGGCATACTGGGTCATATGGACGTTGTGCCCGAGGGCGAGGGCTGGTCGCACGCACCCTATGGCGCGGAGATAGAGGACGGCCGCATGTACGGTCGCGGCACCTCTGACGACAAGGGCCCGATGGTAAGCGCTCTGTATGCGCTCAAGGCTGTACGCGACGCTGGCATAGAGCTTAAAGACAAGGTACGCGTGCTGCTCGGTCTTAATGAAGAGACTGGCTCGGCCGATATAGCGTACTACAAGCGCGAAAACGCTATGCCGGATTACGGCTTCTCGCCCGACGCGGACTACCCGGTCATCAATTGCGAAAAGGGCGGTTTGGGCATCAATCTGGACGGCGAGCTTAAAAAGGGTGCTGGCGCGTTTGAAATCAAGAGCATCAAGTGCGGTACACGCGTAAACATAGTGCCGAATCTCGCGACTGCCATGCTGAACATAAGCGCCGCACAGTGCAAGGAACTGCTCGCCAAGACCGGCGACCTTGCCAAGGCTTTGGAAGTAGCTCCCGGCGAAACCGAGGGCGAATGCCTGCTGACCGCGCACGGCACCGCTTCCCATGCGGCCATGCCCGAAAACGGCGTTAACGCGGCGGGTACGCTGTGCATGGCGCTGGACGCGATGGGCGCGGAGCAGCCCGTAATAACCGCGCTGGCCAAGCTGCTGGGTCTGGAATACACCGGCGAAAAGCTGGGCATCAAGATGAGCGACGAAGTGTCAGGCGTGCTGACCTGCAACTTCGGCATACTCACCTGCGAATCCGGCCATGTGCTCGCCATGCTCGACATCCGCTACCCGATAAGCGCCAAGTCTAGCGAACTGCTGTCCACCGTGGCAAACACCGTTGCGCCCTATGGCATCGCGGCCACTCTGCGCGGCGACAGCAATCCGCTGTACGTGCCCGAAGATCATTTCGTGGTACAGGGTCTGCTGCGCGCATACGAGCGCGTGACCGGCGAAAAGGGCTATACCATCGCAATCGGCGGCGGCACCTATGCGCGCAGCATGGATAACGCCGTTGCATTCGGCAACGCCTATCCGGGCACCGATAACCGCATCCACATGCCAGACGAGTTTGTGAATTTGGACGAGTTCGTGCGCAATGCAAAGATGATCGCCGCCGCGATAATCGAACTGGCCGGCAAGTAAGCGCTTAAACGCGCAATTTGCGATAAAAGGAGCTGTACAGCAATGATAAAGCTGGGCGTATGCAGGGGTATAGAGGATGCTCAGATCGCTTACGAAAGCGGTTTCGATTATATCGAATGCAACTTTTCGCAGGTAATGGCTCTGCCGCGCGCGGAGTTTGACGAGTGGAAAAAGCGTATGCAGGACATGCCCATACGCTGCGAGGCCATGAACGGTATGCTGCCGGGCACGTTCCGACTGACCGGGCCGGATGCCGACCTTACTCCTGTGCGCGAGTTCTTGAAGGAAGCTTTTGCGCGCGCGGCCGAAATTGCACTGCCGGTCGTGGTATTCGGCAGCAGCGCGGCGCGCAACATACCCGCTGACGCGGACGGCAACATCACTTTCCCCATGGATAAGGCTCTCGATCAGGTTGCCGAGTATCTGTGGATGGCGGGCGAGCTTGCGCGGCCGAGCGGCACGATTATCGCAATAGAACCGCTGCGCGTCAAGGAGTGCAACATAATCCAGCGCGTATCCGAGGGCGCTGAAATGGCGCGGCGAGTAAATCATCCCAACGTGCGGCTGCTGGCCGACGAATACCACATGATCGAGATGAACGAAAGCGAACAGTCGATCATCGACGCGGGCTTCGATCTGATGAGGCATTGCCACACCGCCGATCCCGTGGCGCGCAAGTATCCGCACCCAGACGGCACATGGGACTATAAGCCTTTCTTCGACGCGCTCAAGTCGATCGGATACGAAGGCCGCGTAAGCATAGAGG
>USEE01000287.1 GCA_900553645.1 uncultured Eubacteriales bacterium | reverse complement strand
ATGGCACAGCGACGCCCGAAATTGCGTACTCCGGAATTTTTGAGACACATTCTAAAAAAACACCCCGCCGCACGCCCGGATCAAACCACTGCGCGCCCGACGGGGCATATTCATTCATATTAAGTTCAAGTCTGCGCCGCCGCGTCGCTTGCGCGCGCCCTCCGCTCCCACTTGCCGCGGTGGAAGCGTATGGCCGAGGGCAGCATGCCAGGTATCCAGCCCAGCGGCGATGCGAACCATATGCCGGTTTCGCCAAACAGCTGGGAGAGCACTACCGACAAAACGACCTTGGCCACCAGCTCTATCGTCGCGGAAAGCAGCGTGAACTGTGCATCGCCTATGCCGCGCAGCGCCGAGTTGTACACCCATATGCCGCCCAATGCGCTGTACAGCGCCGCTTCTATGCGTATCATATTGTACGCCGAGTCGATAACGCTTGCGGGCGTGTCCGCCTCCACAAAAAACCACGCTATCTGACGGCCGAACATGAACATTACCACCGTAGATATGGCGCTAAGCCCTATTACCAGCAGCAGCATTTTTCGCATACCGTCTTTTATGCGGTCGTACTTGCGCGCGCCGAAGTTCTGGCCCGCGAATACCGAGAACGAGAACGCAACCTGGCTGAACAGCACGGTCGCGAGCTGCTCCACCTTGTTGCCCACGGTGTACGCCGCCACGGTGCCCGAGCCGAACGAGTTGATAACCGATGTCGTGACCATCATGCCCACGGTAATCAGCAGCGTCTGCGCGGCCATTGGCGCGCCTATGCGCATTACGCTGGCCAGTATGCCGCGGTCAATGCGCATGTGCTTTGCGGTAAAGCGCAGCACCGCGTACTTTTTCAGCATGTACGCGATCGCCAGAACCGCTGATACCGCCTGAGAAATAATGGTGGCGATGGCAACGCCCGCGATTTCCATCTTGAAATTGATTACGAATATCAGGTCGAGCGCCACGTTGAGCAGCGAACACACGATCAGGAATATGAGCGGCGTGCGCGAATCGCCTATCGCGCGCAAAAGCGCCGCCACGGCGTTGTACAAAAGCTGTATTATAACAAGGCCGCATGTAATCTGCAGGTACAGCACCGCGCCGTCGATAATATCGTCAGGCGTGCCGATAAGCTGCATTATGGGACGCGCGCCCCAGAAGCCCACCGCGCCCAGCACCGCGCCGGTTATAAGCACCAGCCATATCGAGTTGCCCACAACCAGCTTGAGCCGGTCGTCGTCGCCCGAGCCGAAGCACTGCGCCGCCACAACCGATATGGCGTTCATTACCGCGCAGCCACCCTGCACAATGCCGAATACAGTCGTGCCGGTAACGCCGATCGAGGCCAGCGCGCTTACGCCCACGTAGCGCCCCAGTACCACGGTGTCAACCATGTTATACAGCAATTGGAATATGCCGCCGATAAGCATCGGTATGGCAAACTTCACCATAAGCGGCAGCGGATTGCCCTGCGTCATATCCCCTTGTCGTTCGTTTCTCATTTAACGTGATGCTCCTTCTTCATTGTTGTCATTACCTCGTCATATGGATAAGTCCATATGCGGGCACGTTTATCGCGGTTATGCCCGATATGCTTACGCGCTCGGTACGCACGTGCGCGCCGGTGCAGTCCATGACCTCTATGTTCCAGTCGGCCGCGCTGTCTGCCTTGAGCATAAGCTCAGTGCCGGAGTTCGCGTTTACCACATAGCACTCCCTGAGTTTGGATGCGGGCAGCTTTACGCAATAGCCGCTCAGGTAGCCCGCGATTACGCCGCGGCCGTCCTCAATGGCGCTCACCTGCGGGTAAAGCATCTGCGGCGCTTCGGCGTACAGCGACACCTCGGTCAGCAGGTGATTCTCCCTGCGCATGAAGTCCAGCCAGAATTTAAGCGCGCTGATATGCTTTTCAGGCACGCGGTCAAGAAGTACCGAAACCTGCACCGTGCAAAACAGCACGTTTTCGATCTGATCGACCGCGCACTCCACGCTGTCGTTCACATTCCATACCAGCATGTCGGAATGCACCGCGGTATTGCCGCTGGTCAGGCGCAGATCGACCATGCCCACGCGGTTGGTGGACGTGGAATTGGGGCAGTCGCCCACGCGCATCATGTTGCCGAATTCGCGCATTACCGGGCCCATGTAGCTCTGGCGGAATTCGATCAGTATATCGTCCTTAATCGCGCGCAATGCCTTCATCACGTCCACCATCAACCGGCGCACTGCGTCCTCCAGCACGACGTAATCCATGCCCTCGCGCCATGCGGGCGTATCGGGACGCATTCTGAACGAGTCGATGAAGTCCAGCTTAAAGCCGTCCAAGTCCCATTCTTTAAGCGCCCTTACATACGTATCAATCAGATACTGGCGCACCTCGGGATAGCGCGGGTCGAGCGTGTACGCGCCCATGCGCTCCTGGTATTCCAGCGTCTTGCCCTTAAACAGCTTTGCCGCCTCGGAGTACTTACCGATGAACGGCACGCTGTACCACAGCATGTACTTCATACCAAGGTCGTGAACCGCCTTTACATGCGCGCGCATATCTGGTATCTTGCCCGGCGTGGCCTGCCAGTCGCCGCAATAAGCATAGCCGCGCGAATTGTCGTCGGTCTGCCAGCCATCGTCCACAATGACCGTATCCATGCCCAGCGCCTTTGCGCGCGCGCACTCGGCCTCGACTTCATGCGCGTATACGCTCTGATGGAAGCTATACCAGCACGAATACATGGGCATACGCGCCGCCTTAGGCACAGGCATGGATTCATACTTCTGCTCCCACCATGCGTTGACCGCGCGGATGGCATCCTCATAGCGGCAGGCAGTCTCGTCCAGCCACAGCGTGACCGAATACGATTCCAGCTTGCCGGTCGCGTCGAGCGGTATCTTTATCTTTATGCTGAGCGTCGCGTCCTCCTCGCGCACGCCCATCTGACGGCTTATCAGCGTCACGCAGTCGTCCAGCGCCACGGTCAGGCGGTTTGTGCCGTTGTCGCTGTAAAAGCACGTCAACGGGCAGCCCGAGGAAATCTTGCTGTGCGTGGGCGCGCACC
>USEE01000286.1 GCA_900553645.1 uncultured Eubacteriales bacterium | reverse complement strand
GAGCGGGGAGCTGGAAAAGCTGGTCGCGCGAATCAATCTGACGAACGCGGCGGTAACGCGCGATGGCGAGACGCTCACCGCGATGCTGGCGCGGCGCGACTGCCTGAAACAGCGCGTGGCGATAATGCGCGACTTTCTTAACTGTGCGTCCAACGTGGGCCAGCGCTCGCGCGGCAGCGAGATACGCCTGCGTCCGTCGGTGCCCGTGCGCGAATTGCAGGCCGAGGTGGACGCTCTGTCGGCTGAACTGCGCAAGCTGGACGTAACTGTGCAGGAGCTTAACTGGATAAGTGATTTGATTTGATGCGCGCGGGTAGCCCTGCGGGAGCGGGCGCAAAATGGCAGTAGACTGCTTCATTATGGAGGCGGCCGGGGAGCGCCGGGAGTTCGATTCTCCGCTTACATTTAATCCCCAGCACAGCTTACACTTGCACTAAAACAAATTACATTTATCACCATGCGCCGGCCTGCGGGCGAGGGCGGGTCAGGGGAGTTTAGCGCGCAATGGCGGGACGTTTATGGGCGTTCCGCTTTTTTTGTGCGCTTGTGCGTACACTGAAATTAGAGTGTGTCTCAAAAATTCCGGAGTACGCAATTTCGGGCGTCGCTCCGCCATTTCTGCGTCACAAGGCTCGACTTAGCGCTGCTAAGCCTTCGGATTTATTCCTTGAACTGACGAAAAATCCACTTGGGTCTGCGGATTGTTCCGCTTGAGACACACTCTAATGGCAGATGCAAAAATCCCGGGAATTGCTATATTCAGCAGTACCCGGGAAAAATTATAAAATGAATGATTATATAAATGCTTTTGAGCTGCCTTTTTGCTGCGCACCCTTGCGCACTTAACGAAAATAGGTTATGATATGCAATGGAACTTTGTGCGCAGACGGCATTAACGCCGCGCCTGCGCTTTGCAATACGACTGTCGGAGGATATGGCGTGCAGGAATATAATCAGTCCAGTGTAAGAAACTTTTGCATAATCGCACACATCGACCATGGCAAGTCCACGCTGGCCGATCGGCTGCTGGAAAAGACCGGCGTTATGGCTCAGCGCGATATGGTGGAACAGGTGCTCGACTCGATGGAGCTGGAGCGCGAACGCGGAATTACGATCAAGTCAAAGGCCGTGCGCCTTCATTACCATGCCAAGGACGGGCAGGACTATGTGCTCAACCTGATCGATACTCCCGGCCACGTTGACTTTACCTACGAGGTCAGCCGCGCGCTGGCCGCGTGCGAGGGCGCGGTGCTGGTAGTGGACGCGACGCAGGGCATAGAGGCGCAGACGCTGGCCAACGTATACATGGCGCTGGAGCACGATCTGGAGATACTGCCTGTAATAAACAAGATCGACCTGCCCAGCGCCCAGCCCGAGGTTGTGCGCGGCGAGATAGAGGACGAGATCGGTCTGGACGCCGCCGACGCACCGCTGATTTCGGCCAAGATGGGCATAGGCATTGAGGACGTGCTGGAGGATATAGTAAAGCGCGTGCCCGCGCCCACGGGCGACCCGGATAAGCCGCTTACCGCGCTGATATTCGATTCGCTTTACGACAACTACCGCGGCGCGATTAGCTATGTGCGCATAGTGGATGGCCGCGTGCGCGTGGGCGACAGGATACACATGATGGCCAGCAACCACGACTTTGAAGTGACCGAGCTGGGCGCGCTGCGTCCGGGCGGGTACATGCCAATGGACGAGATGCGCGCGGGCGACGTAGGCTACATCGCTGCGTCGATTAAGGACATCGCCGACATTCACGTCGGCGATACGATCACGCTGTGCGACCGCCCCGCCGCAAACCCGCTGCCCGGCTACAAGAAGGTCCTGCCGATGGTCTACTGTGGCATATACCCGGCCGACGGCGCGCGGTACGACGATCTGAAGGACGCGCTGGAGCGCCTGCGCCTGAACGACGCGTCGCTGTTCTTCGAGCCGGAAACGTCGATTGCGCTGGGATATGGCTATCGATGCGGTTTCTTAGGTCTGCTTCACATGGAGATCATTCAGGAGCGTCTGGAGCGCGAGTTCGATCTCGACTTAGTTACCACCGCGCCCAACGTAGTATACCGCGTGGAGACCGCCGATGGCGAGGTGCACATGATAGACAATCCCGCCAATCTGCCCGACCCGGCTACAATCACGCGTATGCAGGAGCCGTTCGTCGCGGCCAGCGTGCTCACCCCGCAGGAGTTCGTGGGCGCGATAATGGAGATGTGTCAGGACAAGCGCGGCGTGTTCAAGGACATGAAGTACATCGAGGGCAACCGCGTACAGCTTACATACGACATGCCGCTTAACGAGATCATATACGACTTTTTCGACCAGCTCAAGAGCCGTACACGCGGTTACGCGTCGTTCGACTATGAACTGAAGGACTATGAGGACAGCGATTTGGTCAAGCTGGACATACTGCTTAACGGCGAAATGTGCGACGCACTGAGCATAATCGTGCATAAGGACAGGGCGTATCCGCGTGGCCGGAGCATATGCGAAAAGCTGAAGGACGCGATACCGCGCCAGCAGTTCGAAATACCGATACAGGCCGCAATCGGCGGCAAGATAATCGCGCGCGAAACCATAAAGGCACTGCGCAAGGACGTGCTTGCCAAGTGCTACGGCGGCGACATATCGCGTAAAAAGAAGCTGCTGGAAAAGCAGAAGGAGGGCAAGAAGCGTATGCGCCAGGTTGGCTCGGTCGACGTGCCCAGCGAGGCGTTCATGGCGGTTCTTAAAATGGATTAATGGCGGCGGCACTGTATATTCACATACCGTTCTGCGCCGGAAAGTGCGCCTATTGCGACTTCGTCTCGTTCGCGGGACGCAGGCGCGATATGGCGCGCTATCTTTGTGCGCTTAAAAAGGAAATCTGCGCCCGCGCGGGCGATATGGCGGGGCAGACTATTACATCGGTCTACATCGGCGGCGGCACGCCTACGTTTATCGGCGCGGACGCGCTTTGCGATATAATAGATGAGGTAAAGGGCGCATACTGCCTTTCGCCCAACTGCGAAATATCCTGCGAGGCCAATCCCGGCACAGTTACGCGCGAAGGCCTTG
>USEE01000285.1 GCA_900553645.1 uncultured Eubacteriales bacterium | reverse complement strand
GAAGAAATCCGAAGGCTTAGCAGCGCTAAGTCGAGCTTTGTGACGCAGAAATGGCGCAGCGATGCCCGAAATTGCGGATTAGGGAATTTTTGAGACACCCTCTAGTATATCCTTTCCCTGAATAGCTCAGGAGCCGGTTAAGCACAAAGTATAAGTCTCGCGCCGCCATGAGCAACCTATTGTTCAGCCAGCCTGTCCAGCGCCCAGCGCGCATGTTCGCTCACTGCCGCGGACTTGCTTTGCATAAGCGGCTCTATCAGTGGAATCAGTTCGCGCATGTTCAGGTTGGCCGCGACGATTATCGCCTGTGCCAGCACGCGGTTGGGTATCGCCATATTCCAGCCTAATAAAGCGCCGAACTCCTTCATATACTCCGCGCGCGTGTCGGTGTCGAATGCGCGGCGTATATCAAGTATGCGTTTAAGTTCGTCGGGCGGCTCCAGAGCGTCCGCATATGCGCGCGCGTTGTGCGGACAGGCGCGCAGGCATTCTTCGCAACCCAGCAGCCGGTTTCCCATCAGCGGCCGAAACTCCTCGGGCGTGGGCGGCCCCTGAAACATGTGCGCGCGCAGACAGCGCGTGTGGTCCATGCCGCTTTCGCTCAAAGCCCCGGACGGGCACGCGTCGATGCAGCGGCGGCACTTGCCGCAGTCGGCATACTCATACCCCTCGCCGCCCGGATAGTCGCGTTCGCACTCAAAGCCCTCGCCCAGCGCGATGCAGCGCAGCATGACGCAGCTGCCCATGCCGTGTATGCGCACGATGGAGTTTTTGCCGAATGCGCCCAGCCCCGCGCGAATTGCGGCGGGCTTCAGCGGTATCTCAAGCGATTCCGCCTGAACGCCGCGCACGTTCAGCGCTTTAACAAACTCCTCGCCGCGCGCGTGTACGGCGTTGTATTCGACATAATAGGCCGAAACCGCCGCGCCCTCACCCCGGCGATACAGCCGGTACGGCGCAACCACAATGCACAGCGCCTTTGCCCACGGCGCGAGTTCGAGCGGCGCGCTGCACAGGCGCTGCGCGGTCTTATGCGCGCGCGGCTTGCGTGCCTCCCATTCGTTAAACGGTTCCGTCGAGCAAAAGCCCAGACGCGCATACCCGAATTGCGCCGCCATTTCACGCATCTGCGCTTCCGTCAAACCTCATCGCTCCAGTCATCATTTTTACTCCTGCATTATAGCATCCCGCCGCTATAATTTCAATGGACGTTTTCAATTTTGTAATTTCCATATGTAGTAAAGCGCGTCTTCCCTTTATATAGTCATAAAGAGAAAGCGCGCTTCTAATTCGCCTCAATCGGATAATGCAATTAAGAAGTCTTAAAGCGTATCCGTGCAAGTCGAGCTTAACGGCATAATGCCGCCCGGAATTGCATGTGCCGGATTTTTTTCGATATTCAGGCAATAGCCGCCGCCACCGCGTCCAGCGCGTCGCGTTCGGCCTGCTGATTCTCGCTGCCAGAGGCGCGCAGCGTCAGCGTCACCCGATTGCCCAGCCGCGCCACGCCAACCGAGCGCCTCGCCCCCGGACTGAGCGGCGGTATCAGCGTGCAGTCGTCCACGCGGTATCCATCGAAGTCGCTATTCAGCAGCGCGCACGACGGCGAATGCAGCTCCACCCGGCGCGCGCGTCCGGACAGCCCGCGCATCTGGGACAGCCGCCGCGCGATCGGGTCGCCGTACTCGTCATACGCGGCAAAGTACGCCGCGTCTATCAGCGTGGGTGCAAGCGCGTGCAGATACTTTGCATTGTAATTGAGCGTGCCCGGATCGGCACACAGTAAATCCAGCTCCTCCCGGAGCGCCGCCGCGTTTGCGTCCACATCGCGGGCATCGTCGTACTTGCGGCCTATAACCAGCTCGGACGAATAATCCCCCATACGCGCCACGTCGCCGCCGTGCACCACGACCACGCCGTAATCCGCACCGCCCGGCACGCTCATCAGCGCCGCCGCGCTCAGCGCGCATACGTCGGGCACGGTCGGGCCAATGCAGTTTACCGAGCGCCTGAGCAATATCGCGTCGCGCACCGGGTACATGTCGCTCAGGCGCTTGAGGTCGCGGAAATCGAACGCGCGCTTTGCGAACTGCCAGCGCAGGTTCATCATGCGCGTGTTGAGCTGCACGCTTATGGGCAGGGAGCCGGACAGCTTATCCGGCTTGCACAGCGCAATCGGGCGCTGCGACACATGCGCGCCGCTCAGCGCCGCCATTATATCCCCCGCCAGCCGTATAAGTGTGCCGCCGTCGCCGATCAGCCTGTGCGCGCATATAAGCAGCCGCATCGGCGCGCCGCGCACTATGTAAAACCGCGCCAGCTCGCCCTCGGCCAGATCGAACGGGCGGCGTTCGCTGTTTTCAAGCGCCTGCCGCCATTCGCAGTCGGTGACTTCTATCGGGCAGCACGGCTCGTCCATCGTCTCGAAATACGCCTCGCCGTCGGCGGATATAACAATATGGGTGTTCATAAGCTCGTTTGCCTTCAGCGCGTCCTTGATTGCGCGGCGCACCTCGGCCGCGTCGCTAGTGCCTGAAATGTCCAGCTTGAGTGAGATCATGGCTGCGGGACTGAACAGGTATTGGCGCTCCTTTTGTAATGAGTATCTCATATTCATTACCCCACACGTCAATTATAAGTAAATTATATGTCATGTATTGGTGTAAGTCAAGTAAATTAATTGCTGTTGTGCGTACATAGTTTGCCCTGTCATTCGAACCCGCCTTAATATTAAACGCGCCTGCCGAATGCGCGATGCGTTTGCTCTCGGCGCGCATAGAGAGCGCATCTCAGGCTGAAAATACGAAAAAAATCCGAGTGGATTTTTCGCAAGTTAAAGCGCGCTGAGTTAAGCTTTGCAATACAAGAGCAGTTCCATTCGCGCCTGAGATTGCCATTTTAATTCACGCACTACTCATACTTTCCTGCCAATTTTTTGCGCGGATTGCGGCGGCGCGCATTGCGCATCATTAAATGCGGAGGTGGTTTTAATGAGTCCCAAGGAGCTTATGTACATTGAGGACGCGCTGGGGCACGAGCAGTTTCTGATGACGCAGTGCCGCCAGGC
>USEE01000284.1 GCA_900553645.1 uncultured Eubacteriales bacterium | reverse complement strand
CAAACTGTCGCTTAAATTCACCTTGTGCATAGGCGGTATAAGTAGCGCGCGTGCTTCGCGGGTGAATGAAACTAACCCCAGTTCGCGGAATATGTGCATCGTTACTATCGCTTGCGCGGGAGTTATGCCTGCGCCCGCCGCTGTCATGTCGGCCAGTTTTTGTGCGTCCAACGTGCCCGCTAACGTTAAGGCATTGCGCGATACGTATTTGTAGGCCTCACGGAGATGATCGTCGTCTGGCTTTAATGCGGGGGCGGGGGACGCGCCTTTTAGACGGAGAACGGCTGTGCCTGCACGCTCTAGCTGACTTGCAATCGAATCGTCTAGCCAGCCGCCTAACGATACATAGTACTTGTAGCCCTTCGGGGGAACGCCCATGGGACATAGACAGAGCGCGTTGAATGCGCGCCGGTCGGTAGGGTAGCCCCGGCTTACGTCGGGTAGGCCGGTTACGCCTAGGCCGCCTAACATGATTAAAGCCTTGCGTAATTGCGAGGGCGTCTCGCCCGCCATGATTATGCCCTGTGCGTCGCGCCGTAATAGCGATGCAAGCTGCTCGGGCGTGATCTCGCGTATGGGCGCTGCATCGTTGCTAATATTATACAACATGCTGTCAAGATAGCAAATATAATCCCGCTCGGCATTTTGCTCAAGCCGCGCTATGTCCGCGTTTGGCGATACGCTGCCTATCGCCTTTAACTCCGCCTGCGCCCGATCAACACCCATGTATGAATTTATGCTAAGGCTAAATATAATGTCCTGCCGCGCGCCGCGTATATCGGCGGCACGCTCGCCCATGCGAAAGCCTATCGCGCCAAGCTGTACCCCGCCGCAGTCCAGCATCGCCTTCAAATGCGCTCCGTCCCGGCCTACCGGTGCTGCCGTGGCCATGTTCGCCTGTATGCGGAATAGCGGTGCGGGATTGCCAAATCCCGTGGGCGCAAGCAACTCCAACTCGCGCGCCGTGTCAAGCGTAAGCTGCCCCGGCTCAATGTCGCAGTCGTATTCCACATCGGGCAGGTATACGCGCGGGTCGGTGTTCTTGCGCAGATAGTCGTTGAGCCGCACAACCAGCTTGTCCAGATCGCACGCGCGTATGGTAAGCCCCGCCGCCTGAGGATGTCCGCCAAACCGCGTGAATAAATCCCGACAGCTGGACAATGCCGCGAATATGTCCACCCCGCGTATCGATCGGCACGACCCCACGCACATGTCTCCGCTGCGCGAAAGTACGATGGACGGGTAATGATACTTCTCGGTCAAACGCGACGCGGCCAACCCCACAACGCCCGGGTTCCAGCCTTCGCCGCATATTATGATCGCCCGGAACGACGTAAAGTCCGCATCCGCAAGCGTCTTCTCCGCCGCAGCAATCATCGCCATCTCCTGCTCCTGCCGCTGTGCATTGTCCTCGGCCAGCCGCTCGGCCAGCTCCTCAACCCGCCGCGCATCGCTGCTGGTCAATAGCTCCACGCACTGTACCGCACTCTCCATGCGCCCGCCCGCGTTTATGCGCGGCGCAATCTGAAACGCGATGTTGCCCGACGTTACCTTGTACGTGCCGTCCGGGCTTTGCTTCATGCCCGCTACCCGGCACAGCGCCCGCAATCCCGGCCGCATGTTCTGATTCATGCGCGCAAGTCCGATGCTGGTTATGACGCGGTTCTCGTCCAGCAGCGGTACGATGTCGGCAATTGTGCCCAGCGCCGCCAAATCCCAGTACGGCTCCAGCGCCTCCACGCCGCCCAATGCCTGCACAACCTTCATGGCCACGCCTGCGCCGCACAGCTTGCGGAATGGATAGTCGCCCATCAGCGGGTCAAGGCACAGACATCCCGGCAGTTCGGGCGGCAGCTGGTGATGATCGGTCACGATTATGTCGCGCCCCAGCGACTGCACATACGCGGCCTCCTGCACGCTGGTTATGCCGCAGTCCACGCTGATTATCAGGCTGCATTCGTGCGTCAGGTCTTCCAGCGCCTTTATGTTAAGCCCGTATCCCTCCTGATGCCGCGAGGGTATGTACACGCGCACGTCGCCGCCCAGCGAACGCAGATACCCGGACATGATCGACGCGCTGGTCACGCCGTCCACGTCGTAATCGCCGTATACGCATATCCGCTCGCGCTTCTCCAACGCCTCGCATATGCGCGCGCATACCTTGGACATGTTCTGCATCAGCATCGGGTCATGTAATTGCCTTACCGACGGGTGCAAAAACGCGTCGGCCTGCGCGCGCGTGACTATGCCACGCTGGGCCAGCAGCTGCCGCATCAGCGGCGATACGCCATCCGCGTCGCACAGGGCGGCGCTGTCTTCCACATCACGGGGTCTGAATACCAACAATGCAATTACCTCCATCAAATCGGGGCGCGCAGTATGCCTCATCCGGGATATGGCATGGCGGGCGAGGGGAGCGTCCGTCATGCCATATCCCGGCGAAATCGCTTCGCCGGAACGAATGTGTTTGCTTAAGGTCAAGGCGGTAAGCCAGCTGAGCCGCGCTCGCGATGCAAAGCGCGCTCAAGCGTCGCGCGCGAATCGCCTTAACAGCGACAGCCAGCCGTGCCGAGTTTCACGCCTTACAACGATGAACCCGCCTAAAAGTAAGACCGCCTCAGCATACTGTCGAGGCGGTCGGAAAACTCAGTGAATAACTTACGCCTTGGACGGCTTTACCTTGCCATTAGCAGTTTCCTTGGACTTGCGGCTCAGCAGGTTGTGGTCGATGATGTAGGCCCAGGTCTGGCCGCTCAGCATGACCGAGGAATACACGCCCGCGACGATACCCACAATGATCGGGAAAGCGAACTGACGGATCGAGTTGCCGCCCAGGATGAACAGCAGCACGATCGTAATCAGCGTGGTGATCGACGTGTTGATGGTACGGGACAGGGTTTCGCGTACGCTTACGTCAACCAGCTCCATGCGCGGCCTGCCGCGGAAAGCGCCCAGCTTCTGATTCTCGCGTATGCGGTCGAATATGATGATCGTATTGTTGATCGAATAACCAACGATAGTCAGCATGGCGGCGATGAAGGAGGAGTCCGCCTGGAACGCATTGCGGAACAGCACCATGC
>USEE01000283.1 GCA_900553645.1 uncultured Eubacteriales bacterium | reverse complement strand
CTTTAGGCAAAAACGTCCGCCTCTCAAACCGCCTCAAAACCCGATATACAATTCAAACCCCGCAATCTGTCAAAACCGGTTAACGCAAACTGCACATCAATACGGGCATGTGCGTTAACAAAAATTAGCGCTCCAAACGCGCTCCCGGCACGCGCAAAGGTACTCAAACAGCCCCTTTGACGAGCATTCTGGCACGTTCAGAAAGTATTCGCGCTCGGCGATATTCTCCAGACAATGCGCGTCTGACGAGTACAGCAGCTTGTACGCGCCCGTGTCGCAATCGGGCGCGGGCACGGCATTGCTGACCTCAAGCGCGGCGAAATGCTCGTCTGGCGGCAGCATACCCAGGTTCACCAGCAGCCCGTTTGCGCCGCGGTTTATGTGCGCGGGCACAGCCAGCCCGCCCGCCGCGTTTATGTCGCGCGTGAGCTGGCCAATCGTAAGATCAAGCGCGGTCAGCAGCAGGCGCGGCTCTGTCCCAACCGGCTCATCATCGGAATCGAGCAGCGTCTGCTCGCCGAAGAACTCGGGCCGATTGGGTATGGGAGGCAAGTGAGGGTATATGTAGTCGGAAAACTCCAGCGCCTTATCGACGCTGCTGA
This sequence comes from uncultured Eubacteriales bacterium, assembly GCA_900553645.1. The sequence goes on along the minus strand of USEE01000283.1, from coordinate 2,490 downwards.
AGTAAGCCAGCAGATGCACTTCCTCAGCGGTGGTTATCTCCATGCCGGGCAGCAGCGGCAAACCGGCTTCTTCTGCCACGCGCGCAATGGCGGGCAGGTGGCGCGCCGTGTTGTGGTCGCACACGGCGATTATGTCCAGCCCCTTAATAAGCGCCATATTGACGATGTTGTTGGGCGTCATAAGCTCGTCGCCGCAGGGAGACAGACAGGAGTGCATGTGCAGGTCTACTGCTATATTCATTTCTTGGGCGCGCCGCCCACGCCGCCGGAGTACATCATGCCGCATATCGTGAACGCGTCCAGTTCGCTTTCCAATACGGCAATGCCTTCCTCGTCGGCCTTGGCGATCACGTCCGGGGGCATTTTAAGTCCGTTGGGCACTATCACGCACGCAAAGTCCAGCAGCGCCGCCACTGCGATAACGTTCATGTGCGTCTGAACAGTGACCCATGCCATATCGCCGCAGCCATGCGCCATTACCCAGCTGAGAAGGTCGCACGCGCAGCCGCTTGTTATCTCGCGTTCGTCGCTGCACGCGGTAACGGCGACCGCGTTTATAAGCGTTTTAAGCTGACCCAGTTTCATATAAAATCCCGTCCTTAATATCAGAATGTATAGTCGCCTTACAGCATGTTTCTTAAGCTCCAAAATCAGCAATTACAAGTGTGACTGGACAATTCGTCGCCCCTAAGTTCATCTCGACACGGCTTCGGATTTTTGCCCGAGACACGTTTTAGGCAAATGAAATATCGCGAAGTATTGAATATTCTAAGTCATATGCCTGAGGCATACCACTTAACGCTATCTGTCAGAACCTGCCGTCGGACAGTTCCACCATCTGCTGAGCCAGCGTGCGCACGCGCTCCTTCAGCCGGAACACGCAGTCCAGCTCGCGCGAATTGCCCATAACGATGTCCTCCGCCAGCGCGCGGCAGGTAGGTGAGCCGCATGAGCCGCAGTCCAGCCCCGGCAGCGCCCGTTCCAGCTTGTCGATCTGGTCGATCTTCCTGAGCGCTTCGTTTATGTTCTCGTCCAGCTGCATCACGTTCTTGGGCTTTACCGGCTCGTCGAAGTATATGGGCAGCTCGTTTAAGTCGCTGGGACGCTGCTCGGGGCGCGCCTTGTCCAGCCGCTCCATCAGCTTGCGTATGCGCGTCTTTGCGACATAGCTGTACTCGAACACCAGCGGGCCGCCCACGCAGCCGCCGGTGCAGCTCAGCCCTTCAAAAAAGTCCAGATCGCCCAGCTTATTGTTCTCGATCTCCTCAAGCACGCGGATGACATGCTCGATGCCGTCTACCGCCAGCGAGTTGTCTATGCCCACGGCCAGCGCCTCGCCGCCCGAGTTGGCCCAGCCCACGCCGAACGAACCCGCGCGCTGCTCGATGTGGCATTCCACGGGCTTGCGCAATTGTGTGGACAAAAGGCCGTATACCTCCAGTATCGATATGCAGCCGTCCACCGCCGATACCCTGTGGCCGATCGGCGCGCGCATGGCGGTCATCTTGGCCGCGCAGGGCGTTATAAAGAAGCATCCGATCTTGTCCTCGGGCACGCCGTTCTTTTTGGCGAACAGCCGCTTGGCTTCCAGCGCGGCGACCTCCATCGGGCTTTTCACATCGACTATGTTGTCAATAAGCTCGGGGAAGCGCACCTGTATAAGCCTTACTATCGCCGGACACGCCGATGAGATCAGCGGCTTGGGACAGTCGCGTACGGACAATTGGCGCTTTATCGCCTGCGACACTATCTCGGCGGCGCGCGCCACCTCGAACACGTCGTCAAAGCCCATCTGGAGCAGTCCCGCCAGCACGCGGTCTATGCTGGGCAGATTCTTGAACTGCCCGTACAGTGTGGGCGCAGGCAGCGCGATTTTGTATGGAAAGTTGTTTATCGCGGACAAAGGGTCGGTCAGCGCTACCTTTGCGTGATAGGGGCATATGCGTATGCACTCGCCGCAGTCTATGCAGCGCTCGCCGATTATCGACGCCTTGCCGTCGCGAATGCGTATTGCTTCGGTGGGACAGCGCTTCAGGCACGTCGTGCAGCCCTTGCACTTATCCCGTTCAAGCGTTACTGAATGAAAGTATGGCATGATTCATCTCCTGACGCGCCATAAGGCCAGCGATGTATGCCGAACGGCGCCGCTCTATTCCAGCGAGAAGCGCATTTTTATCGTGGTGCCCACGCCGACCGTGGACTGTATGTCGAATTCAGATGCGTTGCGCTGCATGTTGGGCAGCCCCATGCCAGCGCCGAAACCCATGCTGCGCGCCTCCTCGCTGGCGGTTGAATAGCCCTCCTGCATGGCCAGCGATATATCGGGTATGCCGGGGCCGGTGTCGCGCGCGGTTATCTTGAGTTCGCTTGACGATATGTCCAGCTCAATATTGCCGCCGTATGAGTGTATAACAAGGTTCAGCTCCACCTCATAAGTGGCCACCGACGCGCGCCTGACTATCTGCGAGGGGAGCCCCAGCTGCTTCATTA
>USEE01000282.1 GCA_900553645.1 uncultured Eubacteriales bacterium | reverse complement strand
GACCTGCACGGCGATCCCGACGAAATTCTGGCCGAGATCCGCGCCCGCGCCGCAAATTACGGCCGCATTGCGCAGGTTTTCGGAATAGGCAGCCGGGTCAACGCCCTCGGGCGCAGGTATATGCGACGCGCCCGCCGCCATTGCAAAGCATATCAGCGAGAATGTCGCCAGTCCCACCGTGGAGCAGGACGCGCACAGCCCGTCCAGACCGTCCAGCAGGTTTGCGGAGTTAATCATGAACACGAACATCAGAATCATGAGCGGTATGTAGAACAGTCCCAGATTCCATTCGACGTTCCAGTACGGCACGACGACCTTTGCGCCGATCTGCGGATCGAAGTACGCCCACAGTGTGAGTATCAGGCCGCTGACGATCTGCATCATGATCTTCTGCTTAGGCGTAAGGCCCAGCGAGCGCTTTTTAGCCACCTTGATATAATCGTCGGTAAAGCCTATCGCGCCGTGCAAAAGCCCCGACAGCAGTATGTAAAGCACGAAGCCCCAGCTCCGGCCGCGCGAGAACGCCAGCGATACGACCAGCACCGCCGCCGCGATTATCACGCCGCCCATCGTGGGCACGCCCTGCTTGGCAAGGTGGCTCTGCGGGCCAAGTTCGTATATTGTCTGTCCATACTTCAGTTTTTTAAGCAGCGGGATGCCAATCGGCCCCATGACCATTACGGCCAGAAAGGCTATCAGCACCGGCCAGATTATTTGCTGCATACCGTCTCCCCCTTAGATGCGTTTTATCGGCCGCCCGCGCAGCCCATGTACAGTCGCGGTAGCCCTTGTTGCAGGGTCAGGCGCGTATACATATTTGCATTTGTATATTACATTTCAAGCTCGGCCAGCAATTCCTGCACGACGACCTTTTCGTCGAAGGGATGCTTTTCGCCCATGATTTCCTGATAAGTCTCGTGACCCTTGCCCGCCAGCAGCACCACGTCGCCCGGCTGTGCAATTTTGAGCGCGTGCTTTATGGCCTCGCGCCGGTTTTCGATCACGCTGTACGGCTTGCCCTCGGGACGCGCGCCCTCCTCTATCGAGGCAAGTATGTCCATCGGGTTTTCGCCGCGCGGGTTGTCGCTGGTCAGTACGCAATAGTCGGCAAGTTCCGCGCCTATGCGGCCCATTATCGGGCGCTTCTCGCGGTCGCGATTGCCGCCGCAGCCGAACACGGCTATCAGCCTGCCATTGGTAAACTGCCTTACCGCGCGCAGAACGTTATCCAGACTGTCCGGCGAATGCGCATAGTCAAGTATCACCTGATACTGCGTGCCGGTGTCCAGCACCTCCATGCGGCCGGGCACGCTGGCGATTTCCTCCAGCCCCGCCTTTATATATTCGGGCGCAACGCCGATCGCGTCGCACACCGCCGCCGCGCACAGCGAATTGTATACATTGAACAATCCGCTGAGCTTCAGGTGGATTTCCAGCGCATAGCGCTTATGGAAGTGCATCATGAAGCTGAGTCCGCGCGCGTCGAACTCGATGTCGCCCGCGTATATATTGGCCTTTTCGCGGATCGCAAAACGCTCGTGTGGTATTTTGAGCGTATCGACTATGCTGGCGGCGTGCTCGTCGTCGCCGTTAAGCAGCGCGTACTTGGCAAATTCCGGGGTAAGCAGCCGGCACTTGGCCGCGAAATAATTTTCAGGCGTGCCGAAGAAGTCCAGATGGTCGTGCGACAGATTGGTAAACGCCACTGCGTCGTAAATCATGCCGTCCAGCTTATGCAACGCCAGCGCGTGCGCGGATACCTCCATTGTTACCACGTCCACGCCCTCGTCGGCCATCTGCCTGAGCAGCTTTTGAAGCTCTATCGGGTCGGGGGTAGTCAGGTCGGCTGGCAGGCGCTTATCGCCTATCATGGTCATTATGGTTCCGATCAGGCCCACCTTATGTCCCGCCTGCTGGAGTATCGACTTAATCAGGAAGCAGGTGGTGGACTTGCCCTTGGTGCCGGTTATGCCGATCATCTTCATGCCGCGCGCCGGATGGCCATAGAACGACTGGGCGATATAGCTCATCGCAAGGCGCACGTCGGTTACGACTATCTGCGTCGCGTCCACGTCCAGCTCGCGCTCTACGACCAGTACGGACGCGCCCGCAGCGACTGCCTGCGGCGCGAACTCATGCGCGTCAACCTTTATGCCGTGTATGCAAAAAAACAGCGCGCCCGGCTCAATCTTGCGCGAATCGGCGCTCAGCGACAAAACCTGAGTATTTTCATCCCCGTGCACTTTTATCAGGCAGGGCAGCTCATTTATCAGCTGTTTTACGTTCATCTTTGGTCCTCCCCGGATAAAAACTTAAAAAACTCATTCATGGCAGCCTGAACTGTACGCTTACCTGCGTGCCCACCGGCACGCGCGTACCCGCCGCAGGCGTCTGCTCGCCCGCCAGCCCGCTGCCTTCTATTTTAAGCGACAATGCGCACGAGGCAATCAGCCTCGACGCTTCGACTATCGACATACCGCTTACATCCGGCACCTCGACGTCGGTCGCGTCCTGCGTTTGCTGCTGCTCCAGATACATAATCACCTGCGAGCCGCGCGTCATCTGTGCGCCTGCCTTGGGCAGTTGATCCACAACTACCTGACCCACGCCGTCCATAAGCCCGGTAAGGCCGCTTTCGCGCAGGGCGGCATTTGCTTCGTTTATGCCCAGGCCGGTAAGTTCAGGCACATCCACCATATCCGCGGTATCCGTGCCCGCGCTGCCCGCCGGATATATGCCCATGTACGCAAGCGTATCGGACAGTATCATCTTGGCATAGGGCGCGGCGGTTATCGAGCCGTAATCGGGTCTGAGCGCCGATTCGTGCACCACTACCAGCACGGCCACGCGCGGATCGTCCGCCGGTGCAAACCCGATGAAAGAACCAATGTGCGCGTCGCGCGAAATCACGCCGTCGCGGTATATCTGCGCAGTACCGGTTTTTCCGGCCACGCGTATGCCCTCTATGCGGGCGTTTTTGCCGCCGCCATATTCCACAACATTGGTGAGCAATTCGCGCATCAGCACGCTTGTGCTTTCCTTAATGGGGTTGGCGACGACCTCGGGTTCGCTGCTTAAAACGACCTCGCCGTTTGAA
>USEE01000281.1 GCA_900553645.1 uncultured Eubacteriales bacterium | reverse complement strand
TGGCCCGCGTCGGCCAGCGAGCTGCCGCCGAACTTGGTTACGATAATGCCCATTATATCAGAACCTCTCTGTTGACTGCTTGAATCGTCACAGCCTTGCTTTATGTAAATTATGTTTATTTGCGCGCCCGCGTGCGCCGCCATTCGTCGCGCAGTATGCCCATCATTATCACGTCGTGATATTCGCCGTATGAATAATAATCCTGCCTGAGCACGCCCTCGCGCACAAAGCCGCAGCGGTCATAGCACTTTATCGCCGGCTGGTTTTCGGCAAATACGCGCAGGTATATGCGGTTTAAATTCATATGGTCGAACGCAAGCTCGAGCAGCAGATCTATCGCTTCTGACGCATATCCCTTGCCGCGATGCTCCGGCCCGAGGACTATGGCCATTTCGGCCTTGTGCGAATAGCTGGTGATGTTCATCAGGTCGCATTGCCCCAGGTATTCGCCCGTCATAAGGTTGGCGATGACCAGGTGTACGCCCGGGTTCTTGCCGCTTAAAATGCTGTCCAGAAAGTTGGCCGACTGCTCCCAAGTCTGCGGCACGGTGAATGTGTCTGATAAGTAGCGCGTGGATTCAGGATCACTCTTCCACTTGCACATCTCGTCCAAATCGGACTGCATGAATTCGCGCAGCATTATGCTAGTGCCAAACATGCGGGGCATAGCGACGCACCTCCCGACAAAATCAAGTATAAACAGCGCTGATATGTGAATATATCCTACATTGTACCGCATAAATCCATGGAGTCAATAGAGTTTACCAAATGTTTTAGAGGGCTTAACCGCTGCATGGTATGATTATACAATCTAATAAGCTATAGAGGTGGAGAAGCATGGATTTCAAAATCATGATCGCCGGGGAAATAGCCTCGGCTTTGGATATAGCTTTCGGCAACGCGCCGCTGAGCGCGGACGAGATAGCCGGGCTGCTCGAACTGCCGCCCGACAGCGCGATGGGCGATTACGCCTTCCCGTGTTTTAAGCTGGCGCGTTCGCTGCGCAAGGCGCCGCCGATGATCGCGGGCGAACTGGTAAAGGTGATTAACGCCGATTTCCTTAGCCGCGTAGAGGCCGTGGGCGGCTATCTGAATTTCTTCATCGACAAGGCGCTGTACGCGTCCAGCGTGATCGGCGAAGTGCTGGATAAGGGTGAAAAATACGGCTCCAGCGACATGGGCGCGGGCAAGACTATCTGCATAGACTATTCCTCGATAAATATAGCAAAGCGTTTCCACATCGGCCATCTGTCCACCACAGCGCTGGGCAATGCACTGTATAAGATTTATTCGTTCCTGGGATATAAGTGCGTGGGCATAAACCATCTGGGCGATTGGGGTACTCAGTTCGGCAAGATGATAGCGGCATATAAGCACTGGGGCAGTCGCGAAATGGTTGAGCAGGGCGGCGTGCAGGCGCTGAGCGATCTGTACGTAAAGTTCCACGCCGAGGCCGAAAAGGATCCGTCGCTGGATGACGAGGGCCGCGCATGGTTCAAGAAGATTGAAACCGGTGACGAAGAGGCCATATCCATATGGCAGTGGTTCAAGGATTTGACGCTCAAGGACGCAAATCGCGTATACGATATGCTGGGTGTTAAGTTCGACTCCTATGCGGGCGAAGCGTTCTATATGGACAAGATGGGCCCGGTGATCGAGGAACTGCGCGAAAAGAAGCTGCTCAAGGAATCCGACGGCGCATACGTAGTGGATCTGGAGGAGTACGGCATGCCGCCGTGCCTTATAATCAAGTCGGACGGCGCGACGCTTTACACCACGCGCGACCTTGCGGCGGCGTTCTACCGCAAAAAGACATACGACTTTACCAAGTGCCTGTATGTGGTCGCGTATCAGCAGAGCCTGCACTTCAGGCAGCTGTTCAAGGTCATAGAGCTGATGGGCCATGAGTGGGCCAAGGACATGGAGCACGTCGAGTTCGGCATGGTGTCTTACGAGGGTCAGGCGCTCAGCACGCGCCACGGCCACGTGATCTATCTGGAAGACCTGCTCAACCGCTCCATCGAAAAGGCGCGCGCGATAATCGACGAAAAGAGCCCCAATCTGGAGGACAAGGACGGCGTGGCGCGCAAGGTCGGTATCGGCGCGGTCGTGTTCTTCGCGCTCAGCGCGGGCCGCATAAAGGACATAGACTTCTGGTGGGATCGCGCGCTCAACTTCGAGGGCGAGACCGGCCCGTATGTGCAGTATACCTACGCGCGCTGCTGCTCGGTTCTGGGCAAAGCGCCCGCAAACCTGCCCGATGCGGATTACAGCACGCTGGATGACGCCGAGGCGCAGGATATAGTAAGGCTGCTGGAGCAGTTCCCCAAGCTGGTCAAGGAAGCCGCGCAGCGTAACGAGCCGTCGCTTATCACGCGCTATACGGTTGATCTGGCTCAGGCGTACAATAAGTTCTATTACGAGCATCGCATACTGGACTGCGAACCCGCGACCAGCGCGGCGCGCATAGCGATAACCAAAGCCGTGCGCAACGTGATCGGCACGGGACTTACGCTGATCGGCGTAGAGCCGACCGAGAAGATGTGATGCGCATTCGCATATACGCGTTGGGCGGGGGAGCTTACCCCGCCCGCTGTGCGTTTTAGGGCGACGATCTCCCGCTGGACTGCGAATAATCAAAAAGTAGGGAACGAATATGAATATAAGAAACGCTACTATGGCCGACCTGGACGAAGTAACCCGCGTGGAAAGCGAATGCTTCCCGGCGGCGGAAGCCGCGAGCCGGGAAGAGTTTGAACAGCGGCTGAAATACTATCCCGGCCATTTCTGGCTGCTGGAGGACGAAGGCAGGCTCGTCGCGTTTGTCGACGGCATGACTACCGACTGCGATAAGCTCACCGACGATATGTACGCCGACGCGTCTATGCACGATGAATACGGCGCGTGGCAGATGATATTCGGCGTAAATACCGTGCCCGAATACCGCAGACGCGGCTGCGCGGCTGCGCTGCTTAAATGCGCCATCGCCACAGCCGCCGCGCAGAACCGGCGCGGACTGGTGCTTACGTGCAAGGACGAACTCGTGCATTACTATGCCAAGTTCGGGTTCGTGGACGAGGGCATATCCGATTCCACGCATGGCGGCGCAG
>USEE01000280.1 GCA_900553645.1 uncultured Eubacteriales bacterium | reverse complement strand
GTTATCACGCAGTCACCCGTGCCCACTGCCTGAACTGTGCCGCCGTTAATCGTGCAGACACCCTCGGGGCTGACCGACCATGTGACCGTCTTGTCCGTCGCATTGGACGGCACCACAACCGCCGCAACCGTCACCGACGCGCCCACCGATAGGCTTAGTGTCGTTGGCACAACACTCACGCTCATCACAGGCACATTGCCGCCCTGCCACAGCGCCCTGAGTGACGCATACGTCTCGGCCATCTCCGCGTTGTCATACGCCGCGCCGCCCAGCAGGGTAAGCAGCAGCGCCTTTTCATTGCTCGTAAGCCCCGGCTGAATAACACCCACCTGCGCGTCCAGCACCGCCAATTTATCGCCTACAACCTTAGCGTCCGCCGCCGGTAGAGCCGCCGCTTATTACTTCATTGCCGCGTATATCATATATAGCCATATTTTACCTCCGTATCTGCCGTCATTCGGTATCGCCTTGCAGGAAGGAGTTCAGTTCCTCGTCGGTGAACAGCTCGTCAAATACCATGCACTTATAGAATATTCCGTCAAAGTACCTGCAAATGCCCGCGGTGCCGTCCTTGTGTCCCGAACCAAACAGGAATACCACCGCTTCATCCTCTGCCTGCGGGGTCGATCCAGTAAACCATTCGCTTATCCCGGATTTCATCGCCATTCGCATCGTGCGCGTGCCCATCTTTAGCTGTATGGCGTACCTGTGGCGCTGGCGCAGTTTGTCTATCGAATCTGCCAATACGTGATCTGTACCGTTCCAATTGGCTATGGTTTGCCCGTTTGACGCAACGTATACATGCAGTCCTTTCGTCTGACCGTAGTTCGCCAGCTCGATCAGACACGGCGCTTCGCCGTTTTCATAGGCAAGTTCGTTACTGGCCTCCACTTCCATCAGTATTGTAATGTTATGCGGGTCGGTATCGGGATGCCTTAGCGTATTACTGTATTCAGATAGATACAGTAACGGCTCCTGACTAGTTACAAAACGCATCCACTTTGGCAGGAAGTAAATCGCCGCCGCACTGCGAACGCATACCAGACATTCCGCCTTAGCGTCGCCCGACTTGGCAATAAGCGTGCTGATTCCCGTAGCCTTTGGAATAAAGTCCGTCGCTCTCAGATTCAGCACGCTCGTATTGCTGACCTCCCACGTTATAGTTTTGTCCGTCGCATTCGAGGGCGCAGCCGTAGCGTTAGGCAGGTTGTATAGTCCGCTGTTCTTCACGCACATCGTATCCTGATCCAGTATCACGTCCGTAACCTTAATCACCGCCGCCTCAACGCTCACCGCGCAGCTCGCGCTCACCCCGCTCGCCGTCGCGATCACGGTACACTTGCCCGCGCTTTCGGCCACTATTACGCCGCCGATCACCGTGGCTATGCCGCTGGGCGCGACCGCCCACGTTACATTTTTGTCTGTGGCGTTGTCGGGCTTGACCGCGGCCGTAAGCGTTGCCGAATCGCCCTCGGTAAGCGTAATTGCATTTTGACTGAGTGTAACGCTCTCCACCGCCACGACCGCCGCTTCCACATTTACCGCGCAGCTCGCCGACTTTCCGCCCGCCGTGGCCGTTACCACGCAGTTTCCCGCGTGCAGCGCGGTAATCACGCCGCCCGCTACGCTTACAATCCCCTCCGGGCTGACGCTCCACGTCACGCTTTTGTCGGTGGCGTCCGCCGGGTACACCACCGCGCTCAGCGCCGCCGTGCCGCCTTCCTTCATCTCGATCGTCGCCAGACTCAGTACCACCAGCTCCACCTCCACTTCCTCCGGCTCGGGCAGTTCGCTTCCGTTCCATAGCTTTTTAAGCACCTCATACGTCGCGCTCACATTACCCGATTTATATACCGCCTCGCCCAATAGCGTAAGCAGCGCCGCCTTCTCGCTCGCGCTCAGTCCGCTCTGCAGCCCGCTTATTATTTCCTCGTACTTATATGTGACGTCCTGCGCCGCCACCAATGCCGCCGTGGAGCTTGCGCCCGCGTTTACCTCGCTTATGCCCGCCGCCCGCTCGCTCTTTGCGGCCGCGTTCCGGCTCTCGGCGGCGCTCCTCGCGTCCTCGGCGGCGCTTCGGGCGCTTTCGCGCGCCACCTGCTCGCTATTTTGCGTCGCCTGCTCTACCCGCTGCATCTCTTTTTCTATCTGCTTTAGCAGTGTAGCGCTTTCCTTGCTTATCGTCGCGTCCACGTCCACGCTCGCGCCTATCGACATCGCGATTATGCCCGATTGCCACCTTATGTCCCGCGGGTCGTTCGGGTCGCTCACTTCCACCTGCGCCTGTCCGCCGTCGCCGAATACCTTCAATACGTTTTCCGATATGCTCCAGCAGTATAGCCCTTCGTCGTCCGCGTACAGCCTTACCTTGTCGCTTACCCCGCCCGATTCTATCTTTACAAATACCATCTGGTCCGGCGTCAGCGCGGGCACGTCGAATCGTATCAGGCGCGAATTGCTGTCGCCCGCCATGCCCGCCGCTAAATACCTCGGACTGGGCGCGGCCGTCTCGGCGTTAAACGTAACCTTGCGCTCTATCACTCGCCCGTCCCCCCCTCCAGCGCCGCTATGCGCCCCTCGGCCTGGGCTTTGAATCCCTCCAGCGCCGCGATCTTTGCATCCGCTTCGGCCTTGAATTCGTTTAGCGCCTGTATGCGCTTCTCGGCCTCGGCCTTGAATTTCTCTAACGCCGCGATCTGCTCCGCTGCGCTCGCCTGAGCCTGCTCCACTGCCTTTACGCGCGTATCTGTGGCCGCCTGCGCGTCCTCCACTGCCTTTACGCGCTTTTCGACCTCGGTTTTGAACGTTTCCAATGCCTTCACGCGCGTATCTGCCGCCGCCTTGAATTCCTCCAGAGCCTTTATCCGCGTCTCCGCGTCGGCCTTGAATTCCTCCAATGTGTTTATGCGCCCGTTCTGATCTATGTTCAGCTGGTCAATGGCCTTCAGCCGCGTGTCCACCGCGCCCAGCGATGTTGAATACGCATCCTCGACCGCCTGCCACGCGTCCCCGCTCATATCCTTTTGCGTCAGCCCGCCCATTATCTTTGTCCATAGCGCGCGCATCTCGTCGTTGAGCAGCTTGAAATCCGCCGCCGTCTCCAATCTGTCTC
>USEE01000279.1 GCA_900553645.1 uncultured Eubacteriales bacterium | reverse complement strand
CCTAGTCTCGTGGGCTCGGAGATGTGTATAAGAGACAGATATAATGCTCTTTGCCGCACAGCGTTACGAACTTTTTGCCGAATATCTCGGTGTTGCGTCGGGAACCGGGCGCGTCGGTTAGTTCATTCAGCACGAGTGAAACACAACCGACACGCTCGAGTGCGCGGAACAGGCCCTCATATCCCGGCAGTTTAGAACCGTTTACTACGATGATCGCCATCAGTGCGCCGGTTCGGCTTACGCGAAATACCGCGTGCCGCACAAGTCCGCGATGAGTGCGTTCGTCGTAAGGCGCAAGGTTGCTGTCGCGCAGCCATGCCGCAAATATTGCGCGCGCGTGGTTCAGTTCGGGCTTTAAGAGCATACAACCGTCGGGCAGGTCGATAACATCATGGGTGTTACATTTGTAGAAGCCCACCTTAGGCGCGCCTGCCTTACCGCCAACCGGGAACTGAACGCGGTTGCGGTAGGCATACGGTTTTTCCATACCATGCATGGCGCGCAGAACGTCGTCAGCACCGCCTATGCGCGTTATGCAGTCGCGGATGTGCTGCGCCTTGCTCTTCAGCGTCGCCTGATAGTTCATGTGCATCAGCGTGCAGCCGCCGCACTGCCCGGCGTGCGGGCATTCGGGCGTACATCGGTCAGGCGAGGCTTCCAGTACCTCATCCAATTCGGCACGCGCGAACTTAGCGGCGCGCTTGGTTATGTGTGCGCGCACACGCTCGCCCGGCAGTGCGCCCGGCACAAACACGGCCATTCCGTCGAGACGCGCCACGCCTTCCATTTCTGCGCCGGAGCCGGTTATCGTAAGTTCAACATTATCAGCAAAATTTTCTTTCATACATGCAAAACAGCGTGCTGAAGTTATTGAGCATCGGTCAATTGCGCATTCAGCACGCTTTCCTTCGATTTTTTAGGCAGTGGAGTCCAAGACTTTAGTCATTCGAGCAAGTTGCGCATCACAATTGATCAAAAGTCAAATTACATTGACAGAATCTCACTCAGCCGAATTACATCGGCATTGAGCGTGCGCTTGCGGCCGATCACGTTTTCATACGGTTCGCTGATTACGTGATTGTCACGTATGCCGACTGCACAGCCGCTTATGCCGTCGCGCAGCAGTTCTACCGCGTGTGCGCCCAGCCTGCTGGCCAGATTGCGGTCAGCCGCGGTCGGGCTTCCGCCGCGCTGCAGGTAGCCCAGCACGGTTGAGCGCGTCTCCTGCCCCGTCGCCGCCTGAAGCACATGTGCGAGTAACTGACTATTAAACTTCTCGTCCGGCATCAGCGGCGGCAGCATAAGCCCCATCGAATGGCTGAACTCATCCAGATCAAACGGCGCCATCGAGTCCCATGCGCCCTCGGCGACCACTATTATGCTGGTCATCTTGCCCTTGTCTATGGACGAGATTATCTTTTCAGCAACGCCGTCTATCGACCACGGCACTTCTGGCATCAGTATGCTCTCTGCACCGCACGCAAGGCCGGAATTCAGCGCGAGGTCGCCGCAATGCCTGCCCATTACCTCAATTATGCTGACGCGGTCATGCGACATCGACGTTTCGCGTATGCGGTTTATGTTCTCGCAGATCGTATTCAGCGCGGTGTCGTAGCCTATCGACGCGTCGGAATACGGCAGGTCGTTATCGATCGTGCCGGGTATAGCTATCGTCGGAAAGCCCATGTCGTTGAGCTTGCCTGCACCCGCGAATGTGCCGTCGCCGCCTATGCATATAAGCCCTTCTATGCCCAGCTTGCGCAGGTTATCGATCGCCCTGCGCTGGTTTTCGGATTTAAGAAATTCTTCACAGCGAGCAGTCTTCAGGAATGTGCCGCCGCGATGGATTATGTCGCCCACCTTGCGCAGGTTAAGCTCCTCAAAATCATCGTCGGCGTTGCGACTGAGGCGCATAAGGCCGTTATAGCCGCGCTTCACGCCCACCACGCTCATGCCAAAGTACAGCGCCGTGCGCACCACCGCGCGCACCGCTGCGTTCATGCCCGGCGCGTCGCCGCCGCTGGTCAATATGCCTATACGCCGCATACAACTACCTCCCGCACAAAATTCATCTTAAAAACTGAACGATATACAATTTATAGTTTGGCCATAGCAACCTTAATTATGAGTGCTCGCAAATCACTTTTTTGACTCAAAGTCAATTTAAGCAAATCGCGGTTACGTCAAGAGGCCCTTTTCAACGAGCAGACCACGTGCCTCGTCCGACTCGCTTTTCAGTACCATGATTTCGTAAAAGTTATCCTGTGCCGATCTGTTGCGGTACACCGGGTGCGTCTTGGCAACCAGTCCTTCCTGCGTCAGCATATCGACAATGCGCCGCGCACCGTCCTCACCGCGAATCATATGTATTACCAGCCAGACCGACTGCGGCCCTTTCACCGCGATCACCTCCGCGTGTAGTAGACGTTGCATCGTATCTATTCTACCATATATGCGCATATTTTGCGCGGGTATGGCGCAAATTCCTGCCTGAAATAATGTTAAATATCTTGACCAATGCAAATGAAAACATGCGGCGATACGCTTTTATAGCGCGTCGCCGCACGTCTTACATTCTATTGAGGATTAGCCGTGGCTTCGGGAGTTGCTGTCGGTTGTGCGGAGGTCTGTGCCGCCGCGCCGATTGCGATGGTGTCCTGATCGAGCGATTCAAGCAGCTGCTTCATTTCGTCGATCATCTCGGTATCCTTCAGGCGGAACTTGAATTCCACGCGGCGGGACGCATCCATGTTGACCGAACCATCGGCATTGTATACGGGGTTGGAGTACGAGCGGCCGTTCGCCGTCGTTATGGAGCGCAGCGTATCCTTTTGACTTGCGGTCAGATACGGATAGCTGTCCGACAACAGGTAGCTGAGCACGGCGTATGCGCGCTTTTGGCTCAGGTCAAGGTTGGACATATAATCGCCGTTGGTGTCGGCGTGGCCTTCGATGACTACCTCGCTCAGATAGTCGCGATACTTATCGGTGAGCAGTACGTTGAAGTACAGTGGAATAAACTCGTTCAGCGAATCCATGCCTTCCTGCTTTAACTGGGACGAGCCAAAGTCGAAATATATGCCGCTTGAGAAGGTAATATCGCCGGTTTCCTCGTCGATGTTGGCCTCCAGATTGGCGTTTGAC
>USEE01000278.1 GCA_900553645.1 uncultured Eubacteriales bacterium | reverse complement strand
CCCGCCGTAAAGTATGGCGGGCGCGAAAACTAGCCGTCCGGACGTGCAGCTGGATGTATGAGCGGCCATCCATGCCGCGCCCACCATAAATTAAAGTTGGCGCGGAAGATGTAATCATTCCTTGTGGTTCTGTATGAGCATGTTCCACGCTCAGAGAGCAACAAAGCAATAGTCGCGGCAAATTTCCATTGCCCTCCAACGCCTCGCCGCCTACCCAAACTCCGCAAGGTCAACCCTGTTCGACAGGGATTGGCAACAACCCCTTAACTGTCACGAAGCCCAGCCAGCGCGCCGTGTCAAGGATGCCGCAGGCACGGCGCAGCCGCTTGTCCTTGACTCGGTGCGCTGGCTGGGCTACTTTCCTGTTAGACCTCCCCCCGAATCTTTCACGTCAAAAAAGCAACAGGCACAGCCGCATCGCCATGCCTGTCCTTTACACACACTCTCCTACTTCCCCGCCTAATCAAAGCTTCCCATAAGCAATCATAGGCCTGCCCGTCTCTATACCCAGCGACGCGGTCTGGTACAGCACCACGCCGTCGCACTTGGCGTATATCTTTGTCTTCTCTTCGCCGAATATGTCCTTTATCTCGCCCACACATTCGTCCTTGACTATTGTATCGCCAACATGCTTTTTAGGATACCATAGTCCGCTTTCGGGCGAATCCTCGTAATACCCGCCGTCCAGCACGCGCGGCTGTCTGTCCACCGGCGCTATGCCGTCCTTCAGCGCGCCCAGCATACGCAGTATGTTCAGCACGTCCGCCGCATCGGCCTCGGCCTCCTCGTCCGACCACAGGCCGCACTCGCCGCGCTCTATCAGTATCGAGGGCACGCCCATCTGGCCCGCATAGCTGTACAGGCCGTTTTCCGCCCACGAGCGCACTATATACTTTACGTTCACATACCTTGCCATGTGCTCCGACTGCGCGCACACCTCGGGCGCGGCCGAGCCGTGGAAGTACACATGCGGCGTGAGGTTCTCGTACCCGCCGCCCGAATGCAGGTCTATCGCGAAATCCGCCTTACCCGTGACCTCGCGCTCTATATACGCGGCCAGTCTTTGCGTCTCGCTGCCGTTTGCGTCGCCCGGGAATTCGCGGTTCAGGTTGCGGCCGTCGCCCGGGAACACGTCGTTGCTGCGCTTGATAAGCCCGTCGTAATTGAACGCGTGCACTATCGTTATCTCGCCGCACACGTTTTCAGGATCTATGCGCTTTGCCAGCTTTTGTGCCGCCTCTATGCCCACGTATTCGCGGCTGTGCACGCCTGCGCTTACCACTATTTTAGGGCCGGACTGCGCGCCGCGTATCGCGGTTTCGGGGTATTTCAGCGTCGTACCCGGAACGTATACAATGTGCCGTATCTTTTCTGCCTTAGGCTGATTGTTCATGCGTATCATCCTCCCGTGCGCGGCAAGCCCGCGTTTTGTCTGCAACTGAATTATACGCATATCAGGCAGGCGGATCAAGTTAAATGACATTTACCGACGTTTATTTGCTCATTCGATTGCTGTTTTAAGGCATTATCCCGCGCGCAGACTTTCTGCACGTCAGTTTTGTTTCAGAACGAAGCGCAGCTTTTCCCGCCTGTGCCCAGGCATTAAATGTTGCGCAAATCGGCCTCCAGCGCGGTTTTCATCGTGGTCTGCGCGTCCTTCTGCTTTATGATTCTGGCCGGGCAGCCCGCGACGACCATGGTGTCCGGCACGTCTTGAGTCACTATCGCACCCGCCGCCACGACCGCGTTTTTACCCACATGTACGCCTTCTATCACCACCGCGTTTGCGCCCACCAGCACGCCGTCCTCTATTATGACCGGCTTGGCTGACGCGGGTTCTATCACGCCCGCCAGCACCGCGCCCGCGCCTATGTGGCAATTCTTGCCCACGGTCGCGCGCCCGCCCAGCACTGCGCCCATGTCTATCATTGTGCCCTCGCCTATCACCGCGCCTATATTGATTATCGCGCCCATCATGATTACGGCGTTTTTGCCGATTTCAACGTTTTCGCGTATTACCGCGCCCGGCTCTATGCGCGCGGGTATGTCCTTTATGTCCAGCAGCGGAATCGCGCTGTTGCGGCAATCGTTTTCGATTACCATTTCCTCTATCTCATCATTATGCGCCTCTATTATGGGCGCAAGCGCTTTCCAGTCGCCGAATACTATCTTGTCGCCCGCGCCGAATACCTTTGCATCGCCAAAATCGATGGGCGCTTTGCTCTTTATGTAAAGCTTCACCGGGGTTTTCTTTTCCGAAGTGGCTATGTAATGTATTATTTCCTGTGCGTTCATTGAAATGCCCTCCCCGTTAAGTCAGTTTTCGTTTCTATCCCATAATGTCCTGCATGGAGTAAAGCCCGGCAGGTTTGCCGATGAGCCATGCCGCCGCCGCCAGCGCGCCGTCCGCAAACAGCGCGCGGCTCTTTGCCTCGTGCTTCAGCGTGAGCACCTCATTGCCGGTTGAGATTAATATTTCATGCGTGCCAACTTCATTGCCCAGACGTATTGAGTGTATGCCTATCTCCTGCGCCGTGCGCCTGCCATTTTCGCTGCGCCCGATTAGCAGCATTGAATCCGGCCGCGCGGACTGTATACGCTTTGCCAGCATCAGCGCCGTGCCGCTGGGCACGTCCAGCTTCTGGTTATGGTGGATTTCGACTATCTCTATATCCGCGTCCGGCAGTGCGGCGGCCGCGCGGCGCGCCAGATCTGCCAGCACTGCAACCCCGATCGACATATTGGCCGAAAAGAACACGGGAATATCGCCTGCCGCCTCAACTATCGCCTGTTTTTCGGCGGGCGTATGGCCGGTCGTGGCTATTACTACCGGCAGGTTGCGTGCGCGGCAGAACCTGACCAGCGCACCCGCTGCGGCATGATTGGAAAAGTCTATAACGCAGTCAGCCGCCGGAACAGCTTCACTGAGCGCACAAAATTCAGGCGGGGTTTTGTCCGGCGCGTCCTGCATGTATTCGGGCGCTGCCTTGGCGGCTATCGTATGCCCGTTTTGCTCAGCTAGTTCCGTCACCGCCTTACCCATCCGCCCAGTCGCGCCGTGGATTATCAGTCGCATGTTTCTGTCTCCTTCCTTAGAGTGTGTCTCAAGCGGAACAATCCGCAAGTTCGAGTGGATTTTGCGTCAGT
>USEE01000277.1 GCA_900553645.1 uncultured Eubacteriales bacterium | reverse complement strand
CATATACTTTGAAGATGCCATGGGCGGCGAAACGTTCCTGATAACCCTTTCGATGGGCGCGGGCAAAGAACCGGCGCAGTCGGCGAGCATAGCGTTCAAAAATTACGAGACCGGAGAACGTATGGACGAGTTTTCGACCGAACTGGTATATGAATAAGTGCTGACATTGCGGCCGCGCATGGATAATTCATGCGCGGCCGCATTTTTATTTGGAGGGCGAAACCGCCAATTTCAGGCGGCGTTTTAAGGCAATCAAATAAAGGCCAGACCGAACAGCCGAAATTCTTCTGAAAGAATCGAAAATTGGGTATTGACAACACGGCAAAATCTGCTATAATATACCTATGAATCCGATAGGATTAAAGGATAAATAAGAGGAGAAATACGCCATGAAACTGAATGCATATCGCAGCGCCATGTGTTGTTGCTGTATGGCATGTGCCTATACAGCTTCTTGGCGTGCGCAAAATTGCGGGTCGGATTAATCCGACATTCCATTCGTATAAAAGACGGATGCGCGCAAGAAGCCGCATCCGTCTTTTTATATACCAATGCTTATGAAAGGGAAAATGCGATATGTACAGCACCGATATAATGTACAAACGATGTTGCCGCAGAATGGAACTTAAACGCTGAACCAAACTGATTTATATTATGAAGGAGCGAAAAAACATGAAACGCATATCGATGAAAATAAAGGCGCTGGCCGCAATAATGACTCTTATCTTGACACTGACCGCAATACCGGCGCTGGCCGACGGCACGACCGACCGGCTGGATGAAATCAGGGAGCGCGGCTATCTGATAGTCGGCACCGAGGGCACATGGAGTCCTTACACGTATCACGATGAGGATGATAATCTGGTGGGCTTCGACGTCGAGGTGGCAAAGCTGATCGCGGACTACATCGGCGTGGACGTACAGTATTCCGAAACCGTGTGGTCGTCGATATTCGCATCGCTGGACGCGGGCAAGATTGACATGGTTGTAAACGAAGTATCCTATTCGGAAGAGCGCGCCGAGAAGTACGACTTCAGCACGCCCTACACATATTCGCAAAAGGCGATACTCGTCCCGGCTGACAATACCGACATAAACAGCCTCGCTGACATAGCAGGCAAGATTGCCGCCAACGACGCGACAAGCTCCATCGGCCAGCTCGCGCTGGACAGCGGCGCAACGCTCGACCCGGTGGGCGAGATGGCGCAGAGCATAAGCGAAGTCCTCAGCGGCCGCGCAGACCTGACGCTGAACAACACCGTGGCGTTCACCGACTACCTGAAACAGCATCCCGAATCTGAAGACAAGGTGCGCATAATAGTGGCGACCGATCCTGCGCCGTCGGGCTACATCCCGGTTATGAAGGGCAATGACAAGCTGCTCGCCGCCATAAATGAAGCGCTTGACAAGGCGCGCGAGGACGGCACGCTGAGCGAACTTTCGCTGAAGTACTTCGGCGTGGACATAACCAAGGAAGCCGATGACGCGGAAGCAACCCAGACGCCCGCGGAATAACTACCTATATAATAATGATGTGAGGCGATACGCATGAACAGCCGCATTGTTGCCGAGCTGCTTGAGTCATTCCCCAAACTGCTGCTGCCGGGCCTTAAAGTCACACTGCCGCTGACCGCACTTTCGTTCACGATCGGCATTGCGATTGCGCTGGCGACGGCACTGGTACAGATTGCGCACATCCCGGTGCTCAGGCGGCTGGCGCGCGTGTACATATGGATAATACGATGCACGCCCATGATAGTGCAGCTGTTCGTCGTATACTTCGGACTGCCCAACATAGGCATATGCCTGGACAGCTTCTCGGCGGCGGTGCTGGTGTTTTCGATAAGCGTGGGCGCGTATTGCAGCGAAACCATCCGCGCCGCGATCGAAAGCGTATCCGCCGGCCAGATGGAGGCGGGCTATTGCGCAGGGCTGACATTCGGTCAGACCATGTTCCACGTAATCATACCTCAGGCGCTGTCAACGGCCTTTCCGCCGCTGTCCAATGCACTTATCGGACTTGTAAAGGACACCTCGCTCGCGTACAGCGTGGCGCTGGTCGAAATACTCGCCAGCGCCCAGCGCATCGCGGCGCGCACTTACGATTACCTGTGGCTGTATCTTGAGGCGGCCGGGATATACCTGATCTTCTGCTCGATACTGACGGTGGTTCAGCATAAGGCGGAGAAATATCTGGAAAAGAGGCGGTAACATGTTTACGCTTAGTCATGTGAAAAAGAGCTTTGGCGATAACCCGGTGCTCCGCGATGTAAGCATAAAGGTAAACGACGGCGACGTAGTGGCGGTGCTCGGCCCCAGCGGTAGCGGTAAGACCA
This sequence comes from uncultured Eubacteriales bacterium, assembly GCA_900553645.1. The sequence goes on along the minus strand of USEE01000277.1, from coordinate 832 downwards.
CGCTGCTGCGTGCGGCGAGCTACCTCACGCGCGCCGACGGCGGCACTGTGGAACTGGACGGCGAAATATTTCCGCTAAATAAAATAAGCCGCCGTGATCTGCTGCGATACCGCCGCAAGACAGGCTTTGTATTCCAGAACTTCAACCTGTTCGCAAACAAGACTGTACTGCAGAACGTGACGGCAGGTCTGACAATCGCGCGCAAGATGCCGCGCGACGAGGCCGAAGCAATTGCCATCGACGCACTGAAGCGCGTGGGTATGCTGGACAGAAAGGACTACTACCCGTCCAAGCTGTCGGGCGGCCAGCAGCAGCGCGTCGCCATCGCCCGCGCGATTGCGCCCAAGCCCAGCGTGCTGTTCTTCGACGAGCCGACCAGCGCGCTCGACCCGCAATTGACGGGCGAGGTGCTGAACGTAATGAAGTCGCTGGCCGACGACGGCACGACGATGATAGTCGTGACCCACGAGATGGAGTTCGCCCGGCGCGTCGCCAACCGCGTGATATTTATGGAGGGCGGCCTGATAGTCGAGCAGAACACGCCCGATCGCATATTCACCAGCCCCGAGCAGCAGCGCACCGCCGAATTCCTGCGCGGCACACAGTGGCTGAAAACAGCGTGACTTATAAATAGTAAGGAGAGATAAACATGACTAAGCCGGTAATTTCGCTTGTGGATATAAAAACTGCGCCCACGGATATTCGCGAAGCCGCCGAGAAGCACCTTGCCAAGGGCTATGCAATGACCAATGAAAAGCGCACGCTGCTGCATAACCGCGTGGCGTTTGAGGCACTGGAGGGCATGAGTTATGCCGTCAGCGCGGAGCTTAAG
>USEE01000276.1 GCA_900553645.1 uncultured Eubacteriales bacterium | reverse complement strand
GAGCGTCCGGATAGGCGATTCGCATCTGGTCTGCGTATTTCGTCAGGCACAGCGTATTCAAGCGGGTAATGCCCTGTTCGGCACAGTATGCCTCCACATATTTCGGGTTCCGGTGGTCGCCGGTCAGGTCGATCACATCTGTCTTGAGTGCGACGACATCGACGAGTACATGAAGCGCCTTGAGGGCAAGGTCGAGGTCGTCTCCCCCATCGGCACAATGCCCGACATGTTCGGCGGCGCGAAGAACGTATTCTTCCTTGGGCCGGACGGCGAGCGCATCGAGCTGTTCCAGTACCTGACCAAGAAGACCCGCGTATAATATTAAAAGCGCCGGAGCATATCGCCCCGGCGCTTTTTCATCGTTTGGGTTATTCGGTCATTGCCTCGGCCAAAGTCCTGTCGAGTATGTTTTCGACTACAACACCCGCGCACCAGTTAAAATCGTAAGTGCGTGCACGTATGTCGTCAAACGTCGGGCAGGTTTCCATGGTGCCGTCGGCGCGCACGCCGATTGCCGCGGTATAGTTCTTCAGCATAGGATCAGCGCCCAGAGTGTAAACATACTCCATAAAGTATACATGCTCAAAGTCGCCGTAGCTTTCATTGAATCGGTCGAGGTACTTCGAATCGACCATACCTTCTTTGCTGGCTGCGACATCCATTAAATAGGCTGTGCGCAGGTAGAAATGCACGCCGTTTTCTTCGTCTTCAAACGTAATGTTTTTTTCATCGACATACTGCTGTACTGCATCAAGTTCGCCCGTCGCGGTCGGTGTATCGGCATACGCCGCCACACTGAAAATGAGCAGCAGTATCAGAGTGCACACAGCGGCAAGTCCACGTACAGATTTCTTCTTCATTCAGCTCATCCTCCCGTTTATTAATCGTGCAGCCTTGTTGCGCTTTCATTATATCGCGTTGTATTTTTTTGTCAATATTTTTAGGCTATAATATACACTTTGGCCGCTCAATCATACATACTGCGTGCCGAAACCTGCGTTTATGCGTTTAATGTTTGCAGCAGTTCAGGCACAGCAAAGCGCGGCACATTCGCAGTCAGCGAACATGCCGCGCCTGAAATTATGCCTTTACCAATCCATCATGACCGCCGAATACAGGTTATCCCTGTCGGACACGTACAGCCCTTCAAGCCCCGCCATGCGCAGGAAGCTGACCAATATGGCCGCGCCGTAATCGATTATCTCCGCGCGGCGTTCGGGCATTCCGGGCAGCTTGCGGCGCTCCTCCACGCTGAGCGAGTTCAGGGTGTAAAGCTGTTTTTCCACCTCGTCACGGCTCAGCCAGCCGCCCTGTATGCGGTCTGGGTCGTACACGGCGAGGCCGATCTTGAGCGCATGCAGCGTAGTTATCGTGCCCGCCACGCCCACGAATTTGTTAGGCAGCGGCGATACCGCGTCTATGCCGGGCCTTAGCACCTGTGCGCTGGTTTCGAGCATACGTTCGACCGACGTATCGCCGCCCAGCATTTTTCTCAGCCTGACCGCGCCCATCTGCGCCGAATATGCCGCGCGCACATCCGCGCCGCTGCCGCAGATCATCTCGGTGGACGCGCCGCCGATGTCGATCACGCCGCATTCGCCACCGGGCAGTGCCGCCGCGAAGAAGGCACAGCGCGCCTCCTGCTGGCCGGTGAGCAGGCGTATATTCACGCCGCATTCGCCGCGCACATCTTTGATGAAGTCGCCGCCGTTTTCAGCATCGCGCACGGCGCTGGTTGCGAATGCGCGTATATTTTCGCCGCTTACGCCCGCGTCGCGCGCCTGCCTTGCAAAGTCCGCGATTGCCGCGCGTGTACGCTGGGCCGGTTCGCCGAAAAGCATACCGTTTTCGCTCAGTCCTTCGTGCAGGCGCGTGGTATTTATGCGCTTAAAAAGCGGCTTAAACTCATCGCCGTTCACGTCGGCGACGAGCAGCCGCACTGAATTGGAGCCTATATCAATTGCCGCCTTGAGCATAATCTCCCCCTGTGCTTAGTACGTATCGCGTTTCATCGGGCTTAATCATGCCGCGCGCGCGTGCCTGACGCTCGATGAATTCAGTCGTGCGTGAAAATTCAGCTTCGTTTTTCAGGCGCTCGTTTTGCAGCTTCATTTGCTCTTTCTGCTGTTCAAGCTCTGCAATAGTGGCCGACTGCTGCGACAAAGCCGAGCCGTCGCGCACCACGGCCGCCGTCACAAACACATATGCGACCAGCAAAGCCAGAATGAAAAACTTAGGCGTAAACTTTACGCCGCGCGCCCTGGACATTCCGCGACACTCCTTCATACCTCACAAGATTTCTTTTTAGCCCTATTCGCCACAAATTCGCCAAATCCTACTGCCGAAACACTTATTTAAGAATATGTCTGAAAAGCGAAATATCTCTAACATGCAGCCGAAACTTATTCCACAGGCAGAGCATTTTCCGTGCCGCGGCGCGCAGGATTCGTGCCGGGCCGAGCTTAAACAGCGCCCAACCGATTGCGCAGCCCAAAAAAGCGTACATACGCACGTCGCCGCCGTTAGCCTGCACGAGCATAACGGTCGCGAGCACGGCCAACGACGCGCACATAATTACATCCAATGTCGCGCCGAACACCTGCCCGGCCTTAGTCAGCGCCCGCACGACGCCGAATATTTCGCACACGAGTCCCATAATAACGCCGCAGACGATCATATAGCACAGTGCGTACCATTGCCCCACGGTATAATAAAGCATCCTACTTAAACACGCGCCAGAATCCGCGTTTACCGCTCTGCCGGTTATCGGCGTATTCCAGCACGTCGATCCTCCCATCCAAATTAAGCTTCCCAGCCTCCAGATCGAGCGCCGAAACATGCAGCTCCTGCCCCAAAACAGTAAGCTCCCCCTGCGACGTAGTCAGCACAACCATCTGCTCATTAAAGCTATCCACATCGCTAACCCCTGTCAGCGCCAGCATCCCCCTATCCGTCATCCCCACCGTATGCGTCCGCTTAATCTCCTTCTTCTCCTCCGCTCTCACTTGCGCACCTCCTTCAACTGAAGATATGCTTTATTTGGGGGAAAGATTACGGGGGGTTACGTGTTCTTTCTTTTCAGGAGAAAAGAAAGAACCAAAGAAAAGTCGATTGGGCTATTCTCCCGCAAGGGTGACTTAGCTCGGACGTTTTAGGGAGGGGCTATATAC
>USEE01000275.1 GCA_900553645.1 uncultured Eubacteriales bacterium | reverse complement strand
CGGCGGCGCTTTTCCACGACTGCGGCAAGGCGATCGAACCGCACGACAGGAGCGGTCCCGCACTTGTGGGCGAATTCCTGAAGGACGAACTGACCGATGACGAAATGCGGGAGGTAAAGCAGCTGATACGCCTACACGACGACCGCGGCCATGCCGAATACGACATGTGGGCGAAACTGCTTCAGGACGCAGACGTGCTCGACCATTACGGCAGTATGGAGATATGGCTAAACTATAACTGGGCGGCATACAATGATCGCGCGGTTCCGGCAACGATAGCTTTCTACCGCGACGGCGAATACATGGAACAGGCAAACGGCCATCGCGCGCTGCTGAACTATGAAGTCTCGCGCAAAATCTTCGACGAAAAGGTTGCGTTTGTTTACAGTGTTATCGACAGGTTTGCATTGGAAGCATCAGGGAAATATGCCTTAACAGATTCCATAAAATGCACTTAACGGATTGACATTGCCGGGTATTAGGAGTATTATAAGACTGCTCGTTACCTACAAACTATTATGCAGGAGAGTGTAAATCACATGAGTCTTAGATTTGAAGATTTTGAAATACCTTCGGCAAAACTCGGTAAATTAAATCCGCTGCCCGATTTGAGCGCCAATCAGGATACGCACGCCAACATCGCTATCGACGAGGAAACCGTGTCTCCTGAGGAAAGCAAGTACATGGGCTGGGCAAAGGTAAATTCCATACTGCCCTACATGATTCAGGACGGCTACGACCGCAAAAAGAAGCCCAAGCAGTGGCACGCTGCTATTCTCGAAAACGATTTTATTAAGGCGGTATTCCTGCCTCAACTGGGCGGCCGTCTCTGGTCGCTGTACGACAAAAAGGCCGGCCGCGAACTGCTGCACCGCAACCCCGTATTCCAGCCCTGCAACCTGGCGCTGCGCAATGCGTGGTTCTCGGGCGGCGTTGAGTGGAACATCGGCATAATCGGCCACACGCCCTACACCTGCGACCGCATGTACTGCGAGGAGCTGAAACTGAGCGACGGCACGCCGGTTGTGCGTATGTATCAGTACGAGCGCGTGCGCGGTCTGCTGTACCGCGTGGAGGCGTTCCTGCCCGACGACAGTGATCGCCTGTACGTGCGCGTGCGCATAGACAACGCACGCAAGAATCCCACCGCTGTATATTGGTGGAGCAACATCGCGGTCGATGAGCGCGAGGACGTGCGCGTAATCATACCCGGTACCAAGGCGTTCCGCTTTGGTTACGGCGGCAAGCTCAAGAAGATTCCCATGCCTGTCGTCGAGGATATGGACAATATCGACGCCAGCTACACCACCAATATACCGCACGCAGTCGATTTCTTCTTTGACCTCGACGCGGATAAGGATCCCACCAAGCGCTGCCAGCGCCGCTGGGTAAGCGCCATCAGCGGCGACGGCAACGGCTTTATACAGACCTCCACCGATGTGCTGCAGAGCCGCAAGCTGTTCGTATGGGGCATGGGCGCGGGCGGCCGCAACTGGCAGACGTTCTTGGCTCAGAAGGGCTGCCAGTATCTTGAGATACAGGCCGGTCTTGCGCATACTCAGCTGGAGCACCTACCCATGGAAGGCGGCGCTACGATAAGCTGGCTGGAAGCTTACGGTCCGATTTCTGTCGATCCTGCAAAGGCTCATTCCAAGGATTGGGTCGAGGCGTATCAGGCAGTCGACGCGGAGCTGGAAAAGGCCTGCCCGCGCGACAACGTGGAGGCGCTGCTCAAGCGCTGCGAGGAAGAACTGGACGGCCAGCAGGGCGTACTGCATCAGATGGGCGCTGGTTGGGCGCGGCTGGAGCAGGAAGCGCTGGATGACGAGTTTAACGTATGCGGTCTGCGTTTCCCGATCAAGTCCCTGCGACAGGCTGAACGTCAGTGGCTCACGCTGATTGAGCGCGGCACGCTGCCCGAACCGCATCCGATGGACGCGCCGCTCGGCTACGAAATCGGCGACCATTGGGAAGATCGTCTGGTCAAGTCCATTGCGCGCGGCGGCGGGCACTGGTACTGCTATTATCAACTGGGCGTAATTCGCGCACATGCGGGCGATATGGCCAAGGCGCGCGAATACTTCGAAGAATCGCTCAATAAGACCCGCAACCCGTGGGCGCTTAACTGCTTGGCGTGGCTGGATGACAACGCGGGCAACACCGAGGCCGCCGCTGAAAAGTGGCAGGAAGCCGTCGCAATGTCGCCTGAATACCATCTGGCGCTGAATGCGCTGGCCGAACTGCGCAAGCTGGGCCGCTTCATGGCTATGCTGGATGTATACAACGGTCTGCCGCACGCACTGCGCGAGCGCGGCCGCATCAAGACTTCGTACTGCGAAGCCCTCATTGAGGTTGGCAAGTACGAGACTGCCGAAAAGACGCTGCTGGGCGACATAGAACTGACCGACGTGCGCGAGGGCGAGGTCAAGCTGTCCGATCTGTGGTTCAGCCTGTGCGCTCATAAGGAAGCACGCGCGCGTGGCTGCGAGTATTCCGAGGAACTGCTTGAGGAGATCAAAAAGACCGTCACCGTTCCCGAGAAGCTCGACTTCCGCATGAAGTAATCAATCCCATCACAACATAATAAGCAATGTATCGCGCCCCGGAATGTATCTGCGTTCCGAGGCGCATATATTTTATGGCGGCGGCATATAATATATAGTAGCATCTCAGTCACTTAACGCAGAATGGAGGAAGCCGAAACGTGGACAGATTTGCCGCACTTATTATCGCGCTGACATTGTGCTTCATGCCGGCCGCGTATGCCGACACTACCGCCGTCACGAACAACGAAGCCGCTTTGTATAACTTGCCCGCAAGCATACTGATTGACGAATTCGCCGCGCCGAAACCCGGTTCTGATTTTGACACTTTGGGCGATTCAGGCATAGTTTTAGACGGAATATGGTACCCGATAATGCGCCGTTTTGACGATCTGAAGGCCGCGCTGGGCGAACCCAGGGCCATCGCATTGACCGAGTGCGACGCGCATCCCGACTATTACGACAAGGAATTCGTGTACGACTTCGGCTCTGTATTTACGCATCCGATCGAAGGCATAGACGTGTGGTGTGAGCTGCATATAAGCGGCAGCGACCTCAAAACGTCGCGCGGCATAGGCATCGGCAGTACGCTTGAAGATGTAACTGCCGCCTATGGAAACGAATGCTATGTCGAGGCGGAATACATC
>USEE01000274.1 GCA_900553645.1 uncultured Eubacteriales bacterium | reverse complement strand
CCCCCTCGTCCCTCAAATCTTAGTAACCCTTCTCCTCGTACTGCGGCTCAACGAACTTCTTGTTGTAGTCGTTGCCGCCGGGGAAGTTGGCGCTCTTGAGGATGCCGGGGGTTATGCCGCGCTTCATGAGTTCTTCGACAGCGACGGAGGTTACGCTCCACATGATGTAGTCGGAGGCTATGCCGGAGGCGGCGGCGAAGCGGGGTTCGAGGCCTTCTACCTCGATCATGGCTTCGGCGGCGGGGGCGCAGTTGTCCAGTGTCAGATCGACCATCTCGTAGAGCTTCTTGCCGGAGGAGTGGACGGGTTCTACCTGAGTAGCATATTCCATGCTGGACAGGGCGATCACCTTAACGCCCATCTTCTTGGCTTCATAGGCAAGGTCAACTACCTTCAGCGTGCGGCCGGAGACCGAGCTTACAAACAGCACGTCGCCGGGGCGGATCTTGCTGGCCTTCAGCGCGTAGGCGGCCAGGCCTTCAATGCTCTGGTCGATGTCGGAGCGGTCGCGCTTGCGTACCTCGTCCTCTACCTTCAGGTCGTAGTTGAAACGCTTGTAGAAGATGGGGCCGCCGCCGCGATAGATGAGGTCGTACTCCATGTAGTGGCAGATGCTGGCAAGGTGTATGCAGCCGCCCTGCTCTATGGAATCGGCGATCATCTTGCCGGCCTTAATGATGTTTTCGGTCTGAGTGTCGCGCACCTTGGCAAACAGTTTGTCAACCGCCTCGCGATATTGGTCAAGCAAAGCCATTTTTATGTCCTCCTCAAATTTCCGTTCAAATCTGTCCCATGTAGAAAATGTGGTCTTTATACTGAGCGAGCATCTTTTTGTTATGCTCGTCGCCACCTTCCAGATTGGCCGATACGAATACCGGCGCTACGCCGCCCGCCGCGGTTATCATCTCGACCGCCTGAGCAACCATGGCGTTTAGCATGGCTGCGCCCACGGCGGTGGACGTGGGGCCGACCTTCTCCATTACGCCCGGCACATTCAGCGAACCGTCGCCCATGCAGCCGCAGTTGTCCAGCACCAGATCGGACACCTCGTACAGGTTCTTGCCCGAGGGATGGCGCGACTTAAGGCCCCGCGTCGTCTCCATGCTGGTCAGCGCAATCACATACGCGCCCTTTTCACGCGCACGCATAGCCACATCGACCGTCACAGTGTTGCGGCCGGACACGGAATGCACGATGATGACGTCGCCCGCGCCCAAAGGCTGATTATCCACAATCACCTTGCCATACTCAGGCAGGCGCTCCATCTGGCTGGTCATGGTGGCCGGGTCGATGTCCAGGCACAGTCCGGGCGCGCGCACCGGGTTAATCAGCGCCATGCCGCCCGTGCGGTAGTACAGCTCCAGCGCCAGCAGACCCGCGTGCGAGCAGCCGAACGCAAATATGTTGTGGCCGCTAAGGGCAGCCTCGGCCAGCTTCTGCGCGCCCAGGCGCAGATTCTCGGTCTGAGTATCCGCAACCTTCTGCATGACGTTTTTGAAATTATCAAGATATGCTCCGATTACGTCCATACTTTTCTCCCTTCGGATGAGTCCAGTTTAATTTTAGTCAATCACCATTTGATTACATAATCGCTAAAGTGATTTTTTAGTAAGGCCACCGTATCCTCGCGGCTCGCGCCCGAGTCCAGCATTATCTTAACCGGGCCGCACATCACGTGCTCGAAGAGCGGCTTTGCAACCTCGACGTCCGGGAAGCGCTCGCGTATGCGCGCGCGGAACGTATCGAACATGAGCGGATGCGCCTTCCACGCGCCGCCGCACGCCACCATGAAGCGATGCTCGGGCGGTATGTCGCAGCGCTCTATAAGGCATATCGCCTGCGCGGCCATTTCCTCGCCCGCGCCGCGGATTATGCTCAGCGCTACCTCGTCACCCATGCGCGCGGCCTTGCCCACGATGGGCGCGACCGAGCCGATGGTACGGAACGGCGCTACCGAACCGTGCACCTTCTCCACGATGCCCCACACGTTATCAATGCCCCACGCCTCCATAATCAGGTCAAGCAGTATGGTCTTGGGCGCCCAGCCCTCATAGCCCTTTACGGCCTCGCGTATGGCGCGCTGACCGATCCACACGCCGCTGCCCTGATCGCCCACCAGCGGGCCGTATGCGCCCACGGTCTGGCGGCGCTCATGCTGATGCTGCTTGGTTATATAGAACACGTCCGAACCGGTGCCCGCTATGGCGAGCATACCCTCGTCGCGTATGCCGCCCGCGTACAGCCCCGCCAGCGGTTCGCCCAGCAGCAGGCGCTCGCCCAGTTCCGTGCGCTTTTCCAACTCCTCATACAGCACATCGACCGGGCCGACGAATGACAGAAAGATTTTGTCCACGCGTTCAGGACGATAGGTTTTGAACATTTGCTCGATACAATCGACCATGTTTGCGCGCGAATCCTCGGGCGAAGTCTGGCTGAGGTTAACCCCGCCCGACAGCCCGCGCCCCAATATGTTCATATCGCTATCGAACAATATTCCGTTGCACTTGGTACCGCCCGCATCCAGCGTAATATATATCGCCATATGCACCTTCTCCCCGCCGGTTAACGGCGGATAGCAGTTTAATCGCGCGGATATTTACCCACGCCTTACACTTGGGCATTATCGCATTTTTTCACCAAAAAAGCAATCCCTTTTTGTAATTCCGCTTAACTTTTTTTCAAAAAACAAAGCCCGCCGTGAAGGCGGGCCTTGCGTATGGAGTTTTAAGCCTTAATTATTCGGCAGCCTTGGCAGCGGTCCAAGCATCGATCTGGCTCTGCACTTCGGCGACGATCTTGTCAACGCCGTTGGCGGTCAGCTTATCGTTGAACTCGGCTACTACATCGCGTACCTCGTCCTCGCTGGACAGCTTGCCGTTAGCGAGGTCATCCTTGAACTCGGCGACAACGTTGGTGCAAGCGGCCAGTTCGTTGGTAACGGGGGTGGTGTCGAACACGAAGCCCATGTGAGCGGGAACGACGCACTCTGCGTTGTACTTGGCCATGTTGGTCAGCATGATGCCGTCGGGGCCGGACAGAGACTCGGGAGCCTCAACGATCAGCAGGTTGCCGATAGGAGCCATGTACCAGTTGTAGTAAGCACGGCTGGACGGATCGGCGTTCTTGGTGCCTTCGAAGGTCATCTTGCCGTCGGCGTCATAGGTATAGTGCTCACCTTCGATACCAAAGCGCAT
>USEE01000273.1 GCA_900553645.1 uncultured Eubacteriales bacterium | reverse complement strand
GGCAACGATCTCCTTGATCTTCTGGTACAGCTTATTGGTGCGCTGGTTGAACATAATGCCGAAGGGCACCTCGGGGTGCTTTGCGGCACACTCGTTCATCTCGCGCACGGCCTTGGCGTACACGCCCGCGGGCTTTTCCACGATTACTGGCATACCGTGCTCGATCGCGTACATCGCGATTTCGGTATGCAGATAGTGCGGCACGGTCGTGACGATCGCGTCAACAGCGCCGGACGCTATCATTTCCTTATAGTCGGTAAAGAAGGGCTTCTCGGGGTACATTATCTCGCACATGGTACGCTTGGCGGGATCGATGTCGCACAGCGCGCCCAATTCCGCATTGGTGGGCACGGCGCCCATCATGGCCATGCCGCCGGTGAGGTACCGCGCGTAGAAGCCGCCCTGATTGCCCACGCCGATTATTCCGTAACGAATCTTCTTCAAATTCACCACTCCTTTGCATTTCACGTCGTTTTGGCATATTTTTATTATAAACTTCGACCGTATGCACGTCAAGTGCCTTTCGCATTTGTCCATATTAATGACAATTTTATGATTCTGCTCAGGCGGCCATTTCGTCCTTCATAAGTTCTTATCAGCCAAAGCGAAACCGGATTTGATTTTTCTTGTTCAGGCAGAATCTCGCCGTTTAACCTCGTCCGCATTTTAAGGAGCGTTCTGCCGCGTTCTGTGCACAGCCCTGTGCATAAGCCTTACCCGCTCGTTCTGCATTAGAGTGTGTCTCAAGCGGAACAATTCGCAGACCCAAGTGGATTTTCCTTTTTGAGACACACTCTAGCAACAAAAAGCGCGTGGATGGAATTGCTTCCTCCACGCGCTTACTGCTCAGACCTAAACCAGATCAGACCTTATCCACGTTGCGGGTGGCAACCAGATCAACGCCGGTCGAGCATATGTCCTTTATAACCACATCGCCGATTGCGACGGGCGCTTCGATACGGCAGGCGCGGATGGCCTTCAATGCCTGCGGTATCATCGACTTGGGGATTACATTGGCGGTCTTGACCGAGCACATATTGAGCTTGCCGCCGCTTACGAACACGCTGGACGTTACGGTGCGCATGGGGTTAATGAACTCCTGATGCGCATACTTTGCGCCGCGCGGGCAGGTATTGCCCGTGACGCCAATATCGTCGCCGTCGCGCGTAACGGTAAGGCGGCAGCCCATCGGGCATACTATACATGTCATTTCACGAGTTTCCATATGCGCGCCTCCTTACGCCTGACCGGCGCATATCTCTATGTCGCCGCCCGCCGGTATTTCGACCGTTACCTTTTCCATTTCGCCCGGGGTCATAATCTGCTTTTTGCGCGAGACCAGCTCCACGCCGCCGCACTTGACGGTCAGGCGCGCGGGCTTCACCACGCCGCCCACGCGGAAATAGAAGTCGATCTTGCCGCTCGCGTCTGCGCTCAGGCGCTGCGGCACCACGTAGCGCACGCTGCCTGCGGGCTTTACGCGGCGCTCGGACGGCTTGCCCTCGGCCTTGCCCAGCGCATACGCCGCCGCGGACTTGCCCGCGAGTATGGCCTCGGCGCTGACGTTATCGACCAGATCGTGTACGTGCAATACGTTTCCGCACGCGAACACGCCGGGTATGGAGGTCTGACGCGTCTCGTCAACCACAGCGCCCGAAGTCACGGGATCCATCTCGATGCCCGCCGCGCGGCTCAGCTCGTTTTCGGGTATCAGGCCGACCGACAGAAGCAGCGTGTCGCACTCTATGTCGAACTCGGTGCCGGGTATGGGCGCGCGCGTCGCAGGATTCACCTCGGCGATGGTCACGCCGGTCACGCGCTCGCGGCCGTGTATGGCGGTCACGGTGTGGTTAAAGCGCAGCGGAATGTCGTTATCAACGAGGCACTGCACTATATTGCGGTTGAGTCCGGAGGAGTAAGGCATAAGCTCGCACACCATCTTAACCTCAGCGCCCTCCCACGTCATGCGGCGCGCCATTATGAGGCCGATGTCGCCCGAGCCGAGGATTACCACCTTGCGGCCGGGCAGATACCCTTCCATATTGCACAGGCGCTGTGCGCAGCCCGCGGTGTATACGCCCGCCGGGCGGGTGCCGGGTATGTTGAGCGCGCCGCGGGTGCGTTCGCGGCAGCCCATAGCCAGCACGACAGCGCCCGCAGTCAGCGTCATGAGGCCCCTGCTGGCGCACATGGCCGTCACCACGCGCTCATTGGATACTTCCAGCACCATTGTGTCGGTAAGTACTTCTATATCGGTCTTTTTAAGCTCGGCGATGAACCTGCCCGCGTATTCGGGGCCGGTCAGCTCCTCGCCGAAAAAGTGCAGACCGAAGCCGTTGTGTATGCACTGCTGAAGTATGCCGCCCAGATCGTGATCGCGCTCCAGAACCAGCACCTTCGCGCCCGCCTTGTGCGCCTCCAGCGCCGCCGCCAGACCCGCCGGGCCGCCGCCTACCACGATTACATCATAGTCATTCATGACCCTTGACCTCCCCCAGTTTTCCGGCCACCATGTACGACTTGCCGCCGAACTTGGTCAGGCTCTCGGTGGGTACGCCCAGCTCGCGGCTGAGTATCTCCATAACGCGCGGCGCGCAGAAGCCGCCCTGGCAGCGCCCCATGCCCGCGCGGGTGCGGCGCTTTACGCCGTCAACCGTGGTCGCGCCGCGATGTATCGCGTCCACGATCTCGGCCTCGGTCACGGTTTCACAGCGGCAGATTATGCGGCCGTAGAGCGGGTTACGCTTGTACGCCTCGGCGCGCTCGTCCGCGTCCATCTGGCGGAAGGGCTTGGCGTGTTCGCGTACATAGATTGCGTCGGCGCGCTCTGCGGTATCCGCGCCCGCTTCCTTAATAAGTCCGCGCACATACTCGGCTATGGCCGGCGCGCTGGACAGGCCGGGCGAGCAGATGCCCGCGGCGTGTATGAAGCGCGCGTTTTTGTCGCTGGGACGGATTATGAAGTCGCCCGTGGAGGGCTGCGCGCGCACGCCCGCGAACGAGGTGATTACCTGACGCAGGTTGAGCGTGGGCACAGATTTAAGCGAGAACTTCTTCAGTTCAGCCAGTCCTTCGGGTGTTGTCTGGGTGTCGTTCTTTTCCACCTTGTCCTGCGCGGTCGGGCCGGCGAATATGTTGCCGTCCACAGTGGGCGAAACCAGCACGCCCTTGCCCAGCTTGCTGGGGGTCTGGAATATGACCCTGCC
>USEE01000272.1 GCA_900553645.1 uncultured Eubacteriales bacterium | reverse complement strand
CTTGCGGATTTTCCTTTTTGAGACACACTCTAGCCCTCGGTGGTCTCGGAAGTGACTTCGGTTTCGGTATCAGCCGCATCCTCGGCGGTATCTTCCTCCCATACCAGCTTGAAGAAGCCGTTGAACTTTTCCTCGACGACCTTGCTGGTCACTTCGGAGCAGAATACCTCGGCCACGCGCTTGTAGGTCTCGTTGTCCAGATCAGCGGTGCGGCAGGCGATCAGGCAGGTGAACTTGTCGTCGCTGAGGTCTATGTTCTCATAGAAAATGCCGCTGTCGGGATCCACGCCGTAGCTGGCGGCATAGTTGCCGTTGATGACCGCCGCGTCAACGTCGCTCAGGTACTGATAGGTCATGGAGGCGTTTACCGGGTACAGCTCAACCTTGGAGGAGGTGATGTTTTCCTCAAGCGGAGTGCCATCATATTCGCCCAGCTCCAGCAGCCCCGCGTCGCGCAGTACCAGCAGCGCGCGGCCATAGTTGGTGGCGTCGTTAGGCACAGCCACGGTGGGCTTGCCACTCTCGGTGGCGGCTACCAGATCTTCGATGGTATCGTACTTTTCGGAGTACAGGTTCATCGTGATTACGAAGGTGTCGGCCAGTACGCTCAGGTCGTAGCCGTTGGTGGTGGTGTCATTGTTGAAGTAGGCGTGATGCTGGAACGCGTTCAGCTCGATGTCGCCGCTGTTCAGGGCGTTGTTGGGCAGGGCAAAGTCGGAGAACTGAACCGTCTCGACCGTGATGCCTTCCTTAGCCAGCTCCTCGATAGCGGGCTGCCACAGATCGTCGTAAAACGCGCCGGTAACGCCCACGCGCACGACGGGGTTTTCGGAATCGGCCAAAGCGTAAACGGGGAGAAGCAAAGCAGCCAGCAAAACAGCAAGTATACGTTTCATTGTGAGTTTCCTCCTAAAAATTATTTATTAAATCAGTCGCCGTCCGGCAAAGGGGAATCAGTGAGTATTCCGGTGGGCGATGAACGAGCCGATCATCTGTATAATCGATACGATCAGCACGATCACTATCACCGCCGCCCAAACGATGTCCATGCGGTTGTAGTTGTAGCCGTACACTATCGAATAGTCGCCCAGACCGCCCGCGCCGACGTAGCCGGCCATCGCGGTAAGTCCGATAAGGCTAATCAGCGTTATAGTAGCGCCGCGCGCGATTGCGGGCGCACCCTCTTTCAGGTATACGCGGAAGATAACGCCCCAGGTGCCGCTGCCCATGGCCTTGGCGGCCTCGACCAGCCCCGAGTGTACGCCCACCAGCGCGGTCTCAACCTGCCTTGCAAAGAAGGGGGCAGAGCCGACCACCAGCGGCACTATCACGCCGCGCACGCCAATCTTGGTGCCCATTATGAACTTGGTCACGTTCATCAGCAGCGCGATAAGTATCACAAACGGTATCGAGCGCAAAAGGTTTATCGCCTTATCCAGTATGCCGTAAACCCAGCGGTTCTCCAGCACGCCGTGCGGCCGGGTGATTACGAGCACCACGCCCAGCGCAAGGCCGATTACAAGCATCAGACTGCCCGCCCAGCCGGTCATCAGCAGCGTTTCGCCTATGCTCTTAAAGAATCTGTCCGGGCTGGCCATTACGTCCGGGAACCAGCTTTCAAGCCACGCCTGCATCGCTTATTACCTCCACATCCACCCGATTGGCGCTGAAGAAGTCAACCGCTTGCCTGACCGCATCCGCGCCGCCCGAAAGCTTTACTATCAGGCAACCAAGCGGCTCGTCGCCGATCAATTCGATATTGCCGAAGATTATGTTGACCGCCACGCCGAACTGCTGTGACGCGCGCGATACCAGCGCTTCGCCCGCGCTGTCGCGGCGGTATTGCAGCCGGATTATCTGCTCGCCCGGCTTGAGGCGCGTCAGCGGGTGGTTCTGCTCCATCAGCGTGTATATGCCGCCCAGATTGCTGGCCGAGTCGACGAAACTGCGCGTGATGGGTGCCTGCGGGTGGGTGAATACGTCCAGCACATCGCCGGTTTCGACCACGCGGCCCTTTTCCATCACGGCCACCCGGTCGCAAATCTCCTTGACCACCTGCATCTGGTGGGTAATCATGACTATCGTAATGCCGGTTTCGCGGTTGAGGCGCTTTAGCAGCCGGAGAATCGATTTGGTGGTCTGCGGGTCGAGCGCGCTCGTGGCCTCGTCGCACAGCAGCACCTTGGGGTCGCACGCCAGCGCGCGGGCAATCGCCACGCGCTGCTTCTGGCCGCCGCTCAGCTGCGACGGATAGGCGTTGCGCTTGTCGCCCAGTTCCACAAAGTCCAGCAGCGATTCCACACGCTTTTTAAGCTCGGCCTTGCTCAGCCCTGAATACCTTATCGGGTAGGCCACATTGTCGAATACCGTGCGCGTGGAGAACAGGTTGAATTGCTGAAATATCATGCCGATCTTGCGGCGCGCCTCGCTCAGTGCCCGGCCCCGGAGTTTGGTTAAGTCCTGACCGTCCACGGTGACGCTGCCCGACGTAGGCCGCTCCAGGAGGTTTATGCACCTGACCAGCGTGGATTTGCCCGCGCCCGAGTAGCCGACTATGCCGAATACCTCGCCCTCGCGTATGCTTAGCGTTACGTCGCTTACCGCGGCGAAACTGCTCTTGCCTTCGCTGAACACCTTGCTTACGTCGTTTAGCTCGATCATGCTTTCATGTCTCCCAATTTTGAGCAAAATAAATGAGCGGATGCGCCGCTCGCCGCGTTTAAGCCCATGACCTAATCAGGTCATGCACATGGCGCAGGAATTTGCGGGCGCAATCAGGTAAGCCTTTTCGCACATGCACATTCGCATCATCTTCATTCCCGGTTGCCTCCTTCCGTGCGCCGCGCGTTCCCGCGGTCGATGTATGTATTATATCGTACAGATACCCACTTGTCTAATCGGTAAATGCAATCGGCAGATATAGATTGAAACTATATCTGACTCTAAGTTTATTGACGTTTACGATAAGGTAAAGGAATGTAAAGGCGGGCTTATGATATGCTTTGGACAAAGCGCCGCGCGTGTTAATGCTGTCAAAATGAAACCGAACGCGCATTAACATTGCCGGAGTTTTTTCCTATTATATAAGGCGGCATTCCAATGTGAAAATTATTAGGGCAAGGCATATTGACAAGTAAGAGGTGTTTAACTATACTTATTTCAAAGACGGTTTTGTTTTAGTGACGGCTTTGCTGGAGGAGGTGCGATGCGTGATTGTGGATGG
>USEE01000271.1 GCA_900553645.1 uncultured Eubacteriales bacterium | reverse complement strand
AGATGTGTATAAGAGACAGGGAATATCATGCACGCATACGGGTCGGCGAACACCAGTTTTTTGCACAGCGACAGCGGTATTTTGCCGTCCTTGACATATCCATCCGGGATTTTCAGCAACATGTCAGGATGGTAGTAGTTCATGTCGGAGAACAGCCCGTCCGCGCCGTCGCAGCCGTACTCGAAGTAGCTCTCCTCCTCGGTATAGCGGGTGGGGTCGTAGCTGTTGCCGCCGCGGATGAGCACGATCGCAAAGCGGTTCTCGGACGGCACCCATACCAGACCCTCGTGGCCGTTGATAAGGCGCTTTTGGCCTGCCGGGAACTTGGCGTTCAGCTGGCCGCGCTGGCCCATGTGCATCAGCTCAAAGTCGGTGCCGCAGAAGCCCACGAACGCGCTTTCGGCGATTATGCCCTGCTTCTCCTCCAGCCCGCGCAGCTTGCGCCGGGGCGGGTTTATCGTCTCAACTTCGCCGTAAACCAGGGGCTGATCGGCGCTGTTCTGAAAATATGTACCCTTTACCTTCATAATCTATCACTCCACCATATTTATTACTTTTTCGGGCCCGGGCAGATCGCCAAAGCCGTAGAACCGCCTTGCGTTATCTCCCAGAAACTTTGCCTTTTCTTCGTCAGTCAGTTTATCCGACTTTTCCACAAAGTCCTTGCTCATAAGATAAGTTATAGCGGTCATCGTGCGCGGATAGTCGCTGCCCCACATCAGCTTATCCATGCCGCATATGTCCGCCGCCTCGCGAATCGCGTCTATCGCAGACGGATACGGATAGAACTCGCTGTTGAACAGCCACGTAATGCCGCCGCTTTCGATATACACGTTTTTGTTGCGCGCAAGGCCAATCTGCTCACGCCAGCCGTCCACAGTCACCATTCCGAAGTGGCCTATCGCGATTCTTAGGTCGGGGAACTCGTGCGCAAGTGCGTTCATGGCTTCCACCTGCAAGTCGCCGTCGGCCATGTCTATCGCGATGAACTTGCCCAGTCGATCTGCCTGAGCAAACACGTCCTTATGCCTCAGCATATCCTTGTCACTGAGCCGCCCGCCGCATATCTTTATGCCGTCGAACTGCGCCGCCCACTCGTCGGGTATGGGCTTCTCCTCGTATAGGCAGGTGATCCTCATGCGCTCGGGATATTCCGCGCGGCATTTCAGAAGGTACTCGTCCTGCCTGCCGTCGATGTACTCCTGCGTGACCACACATCCGCTCACCCGCGCGTAGTCCATGTTGGCCATCAGCATATCGACTGTGTTCGCGCCGTCAATCATGTACGGCGGCATCATCTGACGCAGCGCGCCGCCGAAGTCGCTGCGGCCGCCTTTAAGCGCGACGACCGGTCGACCGTTCACGCGGCCATGCTGCCTGTCCCACAGATGTACGTGCGCGTCGATTACCATGCGCATCGCCCCTTCTTTTTTGTAATTTGCGCCGCTTTGTGCGCATTCCGCTTGACTCAATTATAGCCTTAATGATACGATTAGACTACTGCTGAATGCGACAAAAAGCCGCGCTTTATGTCCGATAAGCGTACTTTTTTAAGGAGGCGTGCGGTATGAAAAACGACAATCTGAACATAACGTTTTCGATAGAGTGTTACAACATAAGCATACTGAAATTCTCGCACGAGCGCCTGCCTCAGAACATGCCCGCGCACGCGCACAGCTCCAACAGCTATGAGATACACTTCATACCGCGCGGCAAGGGCACGCTTATCGCGGACGCCAAGACATACCCGGTGCATCCGGGCGTGCTGTTCACCACAGGCCCGCATATCGAGCACGCGCAGATTTCCAACCCCGACGATCCCATGTACGAATACTGCATATACCTGAAAATCGAAAGGCAGGCAAAATCGCGCGGCAAAAGGCCCGCCGCGCCGGAAGTCATGCAATCGTTCATCGACTATCCGTTCTGGTACGGCACGGACAGCACCGGCATCACCGACGTGCTGGAGCAGATACGCCGCGAGCTGTCCCAACCCGGCGTGGCCGCGCCGCTGATGCTGGAGGCGCTTTTTAGGCAGTTCATGGTGTGTATGCTGCGCAATTACGACCGCACGTCGCAGTCCGCCGTCGCATACGCGCCCGTGCCGGTGATAAAGACGTACATACTAATCGAGGACAGCTTCCTGTACGAATACGACACTATCACGCTGGACGAGCTGTCAAGGCGTTTGGGACTGAGCGTAAGGCAGACGTCGCGCATACTTTTCAGCAAGTACGGCCAGAACTTTACCCAGATGCGCACCGAGGCGCGCATGGCCGCCGCCGCCGAATTTCTGCGCGAGGACAGGCTGTCCATATCCGAAATATCCGTCCGATTGGGCTATTCCTGCCCCAACCACTTCCATACTGCTTTTAAGAAGTATTATGGTAAAACGGCATCGCAGTATATCGCCGACATACACGCAGATGGCAAATCGCACACTCAGGCTAAAAACGCGTAACAAGCACGTTAAAGCAATCTAACTCAACGTTTTTAGCCTGTTTTGCCCTATAACCATATCGCTATCTTAGTATAATTCGATACGTTCCGAACAATTTGGATATGCAAATACATGATTGCCGCCTTTCGTTCAGCTCATGTAAAATATATGGAAATGCTTCTCGCATCGCATTGACAGGCAGAACAGGTTGATATATAATCACAGTTAAAGGCGGCTAATCGCCAATTATTTTAGGGCTTTGGTTAGTTTAAGCTAACCTCATGTCCGGGATTTTTTTGAAAGGGGTTACACATATGAAGAAGTCAATATCGATGGTACTGGCGGGCGCTATGGCGCTGAGCATGATGGGCGGCGCAGCGCTGGCCGATGAGGAATATGTATACGGCACGGCCAATTTGACCTGGGAGCAGTTCTGGGCCAGCGAGGGTCTTACTTACAGCGCGGATCATGAGTTTGCGGCCTTCAACGAAACCACCGATACCGAGGGCATGACCGACCTGGGCGGCTTCGACGCGGTAACTCGCGCTACCGCCAAGCACGGCGTATACCGCGGCAGCGAGCACTTTGACGTAGTACTGAACGGCGAGGACGCGGACGGCAACACCGTTTCGGTTGACCTGCACGATATAGCCGACGTTGATACTCTTGAAGACATGTACGGCGCGGGCAGCAACTTCTATGCCGCCGCCAACGGCGACGAGACCGTCTACACTCTGGCAGAGCCGACCGAGGGCGAATACACCACCTACACCGTAACCACGGCCGAATTTGT
>USEE01000270.1 GCA_900553645.1 uncultured Eubacteriales bacterium | reverse complement strand
GCACGGCTCGTTGAAGCCGATGTGGCCGTCGTGGCCGATGCCCAGCAGCTGCATGTCGATGCCGCCCGCCGCCGCGATGGCCTTCTCATAATCGGCGCACTCCTTCTCGGCGTCCTTGGTCAGACCGTCCAGAACGTGAGTGTTTTCCAGCTTAATGTTGATGCGGCTGAACAGGTTGTCGTTCATGAACTTGCGATAGCTCTGCTCCTCGGTGGGGGCCATGCCATAGTACTCGTCCAGGTTGTAGGTCACGGCCTTGCTGAAGTCAACCGCGCCTTCCTCGTACAGCTTGGCCAGATAGTCATAAGTGGAGATGGGCGAAGAACCCGTCGCAAAGCCGAATACGCTGGTGGGCTTTTCAGTTACCTGAGCCGCGAACAGCAGAGCGGCGCGCTCGCCCAGGGTCTTGTAATCCTTGCATACGATGATTTCCATGATAAAAACACTCCTTGCTTCAGACGCTTGGCGTCAATATTTGCATGGCTGGTGAGGTCTTGACACACAAAACCCCTACACATATTATACGCCACAAAGGTAACAATTCAAGCAGTTTGACCGTAATATTTCCATACGCGCTTGTTTTTTGCGCACAAAAGGTCGATTTATGAGTGCGTGAGGGACAAATACGACCCGGCGGGACGAAAACGATACGCGAACTAATATCAAACCGCCCAGAAAGCCGTGCGGCGACTAGAATAAAGCGCGAAAAGATGTTAGAATAAGGTTAAGGTATAACTATGAATCCGGACGCGCACTAGCGTCGCCCGGGTATAAGCCGCTTTTTTTGAGCAGGTACAGGGGGAATAGTGATGAGAAGAAAGACGTGCATCGCCATGCTGCTTGCGGGCGGGCAAGGGTCCAGGCTGGGCATACTGACCAAGAACATGGCCAAGCCGGCCGTGCCGTTTGGGGGCAAATACCGTATAATCGACTTTCCGCTGTCGAACTGCTCCAATTCGGGCATAGACGTGGTGGGCGTGCTTACGCAGTATCAGCCGCTGGAGCTGAACGCGTATCTGGGCTCGGGCCAGCCGTGGGATCTGGACAGAACCAACGGCGGCGTGTTCGTGCTGCCGCCCTATGTCAAGGGTAAGGAAGGTCAGTGGTATCGCGGTACGGCAAACGCGATATATCAGAACATCGGCTTCATCAAGCAATACGATCCCGAATACGTGGTGGTGCTGTCGGGCGACCATATTTATAAGATGGATTATAACGCCATGCTGCAGCATCATATAAAGACCGGCGCGGACGCGACGATCGCGGTGTTCGAGGTACCGTGGGACGAGGCCAGCCGTTTCGGCATAATGAACACAGACGAAACCGGCAAAATTGTCGAGTTTGAGGAAAAGCCCGCGCACCCCAAGAACAACCTCGCCTCCATGGGCGTGTATGTGTTCACATGGCCGGTGCTGCTTAACTATCTGGTTAAGGACGAGGCCGACAAGAACTCCTCCAACGACTTTGGCAAGAATATAATCCCCGCGATGCTGTCCGACGGCCGCGAAATGCAGGCGTATCGCTTCAGCGGCTACTGGAAGGACGTGGGCACGATCGAAAGCCTGTGGGAGGCCAACATGGATCTGCTCGCCGATCCGCCCCGCTTTAACCTCTACGAGGATCGCTTCCGCATATACGCCCGAAATCCCGTAATGCCGCCGCACTATATCGGCGAGGGCGCTTATGTGCATAATTCCATGGTTACTGAGGGCTGCGAGGTGTTCGGCAGCGTCGAACACAGCCTGCTGTTCTACGGCGTGACCATAGAAAAGGGCGCGGTGGTCGAGGACGCGGTAATAATGCCGGGCGCGCGCGTAATGGCGGGCGCGGTGGTGCGCCGCGCAATCGTGGGCGAAAACGCCGAGATCAACGCGGGCTGCGCAGTGGGTCAGGAATCCGGCAAGATTGCCGTGGTCGGCTCCAACGTGCGCCTGCCCGACAACTTCGTCGTAAAGGCCGGTGAAATGGCCGACGCCGAATTTGTTGCCAAGGCCGAAGGCGGGAGGGAACTGGTATGAAGGACGTAATGGGCGTAATCTATACATCGCGCAACGATTTAAGACTGCGCGAGCTTACGATGTCGCGCGCGGTCGCCGCGCTGCCGGTCGTGAGCCGCTACCGCATAATCGACTTTGTAATGTCGTCGCTGGTCAACTCCGGCGCGCGCAACGTGGGCGTTATAATGCAGAAGAACTACCATTCGCTGATGGACCATCTGGGTTCGGGCAAGGAATGGGATCTGCATACGCGCAACGATGGTCTGTTCATACTGCCGCCCTACCTCACGCGCGACAACGTGGGCACGTATGGCGGTATGCTGGAGGCGCTGCGCTCCAACCTGCGCTATCTGCGCCGCTCCAAGCAGGAGTACCTTATCCTTACCAACTCCGAAACCGTATATAATATGAACTTCGATGATGCGCTGCGCTATCATATCGATAACCACGCCGACATGACGCTCATATATACCAAGGCGGGCAATATCCGCTTCGACCAGCAGGTGACTGACCGCCACGCGTATCTGGACGTGGATAACCGCGGCAACGTTGTCGATTACGAGTCCGGCCCGGTCGAGCCGACCTACGACAACTTCTATATGGATGTGCTGATAATAAGGCGCGAAATGCTGGCGCATCTGGTCGATCAGGCCGTGGCGCACGGCGAACGCGACTTTGGCAAGGACATAATCCAGAGCCACATCCGCACCGGCGATATGAAGATAATGGGATATGAGTACAAGGGCTATGCCTGCCGCATAGAGTCCGTGCTCAGCCTGTTTAGATTCAACATGGACATGCTGGACGTTAAGACCCGGCACGAGATGTTTAACGTCAACCCCGTCTACACCAAGGTGCGCGACGAAGTGCCCGCCAAGTACATGCACGATTCGTCCGCGGTCAATTCGCTGGTGGCCGACGGCTGCGTGATCGAGGGTCATATCGAAAACAGCATACTGTTCCGCGGCGTGCGCGTCGCGCCCGGTGCTACGGTCAAAAACTCGATAATCATGCAGGATAGCGAGATTCAGCAGGGCGCTGAGGTAGAAAACGTAATCCTTGACAAGCAGGTCACGATAAAGCGCGACGGCCGTCTGATTGGTCAGCCGTCTTACCCGATAGTGATTGCCAAGGGCTCGATATTGTAACGAGAGTACATGAGCGGGGCCGTTTTGCCCCGCTTATGTTGGTTAGAGCGCGTTTGAGGCAGGCGGGTTCACGGGGCTTTTTAAGGCATAAGG
>USEE01000269.1 GCA_900553645.1 uncultured Eubacteriales bacterium | reverse complement strand
ACCCCCCGTCACTTCAACCCTATAACAAAGCTCTGTTCAAAATCTCCGCCGAAAAGCCAGTTGGACTCGTCTATGGCGGTGGACCAGGCCATGTTGGAACCTGTGCCTTCGTGGGCCGCGTCTATGTGGAGGGTGGTTTCTGGGCGGCGGGGGAGGGTGTGGTCGTGGCGGGCCTGCTGGTAGTCTTTTATGGTGCTGTGGTGCGCGTCGAAGTGGAAGGGCTTCGCGGCGCTTATTTTTATGTGGGTTTGGGCGTTTGTCAGCGTTAGCCAGCGCGTGGATTCGTGACCGCCGCATTCGCTCGGCGGGTTGAAGGGGAAGTGCTGTGCGTCTACTGTCGAGGAGTATTCGCCCGGGGCGCTGGAGAGCTTCATGTCCGGGTAGCTGCTGTTCGGGCCGTAGCCGTAGTAATCCAGCTGCTCGAAACCCGCCGGGACGGTGAACTCAAGCCCCGCGCGCGGTACGCCGCCTACTGAACGGTCTATGTGCGCGCTGAAGTCAACGCGAATCTCACCGTCAGGGTAGACTGTGTAGCGCACGCGCGTTTCGCTCGCCGATACGCCCTTTAACGCATATTCGATTTCCACAGTTACCGCACGCGCACTTGGATAAATATTCATCGCAGTTAGATGCAGCTTCGCCGCGCGTAATTTCAGATAGACGTTGTACCAGCCCCAGCCCTCGTCCGCGTCAAGCCCCGTGTAGGGCCGGTCGAAGCACGGCAGACCGCCGCTTAAATATACATCACCGTTTTTGCGCAGCGCAATCAGCTCGCCGGTGCGCGTATTCAGCTCCATGTCGAAGCCGTCTCCCTTGATAAGGCAGGTCTCGTCGGATTCCTCGACGGTCAGCGGCGCGCCCGGGTGACGGTTGGGCTGCATTACTGCCTCGCCCGCCGATAGGTCGAAGTGCCAGCGCGCGGCTTCATAGCCGGTTGAACGCTCCGTTACGCTTAACTCCAGCGAATATTCACAGCCCGCGCGGCGCTCGTGCGGCATCGAAAAGCGCACATTCGCGCGCTCAAGCGGCTTGAGGTCGGGCAGTGGGAAGGGCTGCTTGGCGATGATACGCCCGTTCTCGCGCAGGTACGCGGCCGCGCTGAATGCGCCGGTCGAACGCACCTGACAACGGTTGACTACCTCAAATTCATCCTCGGGTATCTCGATCGACCAGCCCGACAGGCGCTCGGGCTTGCGTATCCAGATGGGCGCGTAGGCCTGCTTGACCTCGTACGCGACCGGCTTCCACTTGAGGTCTGAACACACTATGCCGTTGTTGGTCATGAAAGGCGGCGCGCCGGTGGTCAGGTTGTTTTCGACAACACTTTCGCCAAAGTCGCCGCCGTACGCCGGGAAGGTCGTACCGTCGGGCAGACGGCCCAGCAGCCCCTTGTCCTGCCAGTCCCACACGAAGCCGCCCTGGAAGCGCTCGTACTTGTCGCACAGCTCCATGAAGCGCTCAAGGCCGCCGCCGCTCGAGCGTATCTGGTACAGGTACTCCACCAGTATGATCGGGCGGTCGTCGCGCGTGTCGGCCAGCATTTTGAGTATGTCGCTGTACTGCGCGTACATGTTGCCGCGGATGTCGCTTTGATTCTTCTCGGGATTTCCGGCCTCGTACTGGCAGATGCGGGTCTTGTCGTATTCCTTTATGAAGCCATACATCGCGGCATGGTTGGGGCCGCAGCCGCTCTCGTTGCCCAGCGACCACGAATAGATGCAGGCATGGTTTTTGTAGTTAAGCACCATGCGCATGGCGCGCTCGACATAGAAGGGCGCATACGCCGGGTCGTGCGAGAGCTGCCCCGCCACGCCGTGCGTCTCAATATCACATTCGCAAATCACGAGCAGCCCCATCTCGTCGCACAGCTCGTAAAAGCGCGGGCTGTCGGGATAGTGGCAAGTGCGTATTGCGTTTATGTTCATGCGCTTCATCTCGCGCAGTTCTTTTTTCAGGTGCTCCTCGGGCACAGCGCGGCCATGCTCAAGGCAGTGCTCATGCCTGTTTACGCCGTACAGTATCAGGCGCTTGCCGTTCATATACAGCACGCCGCCCTGAATGCGTATGTCCTTGAAGCCCACCTTAACGCCCTCAAAATCGCATTCATTGCCGTCAGGGGCGATAAGGGTCGCGGTTAAGGTATACAGCGCGGGCGATTCGGGCGACCATGCCGCGACACTGCTTAGGTGCATATTTATGCGCGCGGTCGCAGCGGAGGGCACGCGGTCATTGCGGTACTCGGCGCGCGCGGCCACGGGGGATATGCCCTCGGCCATCAGTGCGCCCGCCGCGTCATACAGGCGTGCGCGCACCTTGCAATCGGCATAGCCGGGCACGCGGCTGACGCGCACGTCGCAGCGGATATCGCCATTGCCGAAGTCGGGACTGTAATGCACCTGCGCGTTTATATCGAATATGTGGTGTGCGGGCTTGGATATGAGCCACACGCCGCGGTAGATGCCGCTCAGGTACCAATAGTCCTGATCTTCCAGATAGGTGGTATCGGCAAATCGCACTGCCTCCAGCGCTATGAGGTTTTTGCCGGGCTTTATGAAGTCGGTTACGTCGAACTCGGACGGGAGTTTACTATCCTGCGAATAGCCCACGGGACTTCCGTTTACCCAGAGGTAATAGGCGGTCTCCACGCCCTCGAAGCGGAGTATGGCGCGGCGGCCGACGTACTCGTCGGGCAATGTGAACCACCTGCGATAGCAGCCGGTTGGGTTATTTTCGGGTATGAAGGGCGGGTTAGGCACAGGCGGTTTATCGGCGTTTGCCTTAATCAGCGCGCTGCCGTCGCCGGGCTTAAATGGATATACGACGTTAGTATAGATGGGTTCGCCGTGACCCTCGACTTCCCAGTTGGAGGGCACGGGTATATCGCAAAACGCGCTGTCGTCATAGTCCACTCTATAAAAGTCATCCACATCAGCGGGCCTTGAATACAGCCTGAACCGATAAGTACCGCTCAGGTCAAGCATGAACCTACTGCTCCCCACGCGCCCGGTCGCCGCGTCCGCATCCGACTAAAACGCGCCCCAGCGCGTATGCGCGTCCACACGGTTCACCGAAAGCACGGTCGGATCCTCAAACTCACGGCGGGTATGAAAATCGGCTCGATTATTCAGCACATTTCTTCGCTCCCTTCAACGGTTTTTTTCTACTATTATTGTACACTTATGGGGCTTATTTGGCAATGCGTTCTTTAGTGTTTGGGGGGGACGTGTTCTTTCTTTTCAGAAGAAAAG
>USEE01000268.1 GCA_900553645.1 uncultured Eubacteriales bacterium | reverse complement strand
ATCGAGGTGACTCGGTTTTGGATAACGACAACGATATGAAAAACGGTCTGACCGGTGACGGACAGCAGCCCAAGGATCAGCCGAATGCTCAGGACGGCGTTAACACTACCGGCGAAGCATCCGCTTCCGCTGGCGGCGACGCTTCCTCCAACGGTCTGACCGCCGAGGAGAACACTCCAAACAACGGCGAGGGCGCTTACGATTCACACATGACTTGGCTGGAGCGCGACGATGAAAGCCATCCCGACTCCGACGGCACGCCAATGGGCGATAACAACCGCGGCCACCTTATGCCGCGCGATCTGGAGCAGGAACTGCGCGAGTCATTCATCGCCTATGCAATGGCGGTTATCGTAACCCGCGCCCTGCCCGACGTACGCGACGGCTTAAAGCCGGTACACCGCCGCATACTTTACGCGATGAACGAGCTGGGCGTGACCCCCGACAAGCCCTTCCGCAAGAGCGCGCGTATCGTCGGCGACGTACTTGGTAAATTCCACCCGCACGGCGACACCGCCGTATACGACGCTATGGTGCGTCTGGCGCAGGACTTCTCCACGCGCTACATGCTGGTGGAGGGCCAGGGCAATTTCGGCTCCGTGGACGGCGACGGCGCAGCGGCAATGCGCTACACCGAGGTACGCATGAGCAAGCTCACCATGGAGATGGTGCGCGACATCGACAAGCAGACGGTTGACTTCTACCCCAACTTTGACGAAACGCTGATGCAGCCCTCGGTAATGCCTTCGCGTTTCCCGAACCTCTTAGTCAACGGTTCCGCGGGCATCGCGGTCGGCATGGCCACCAACATCCCGCCGCACAATCTGGGCGAAACCATTGACGCGTGCGTATACATGCTCGACCATCCCAATGCCTCTACCGAGCAGCTGATGCAGTTTGTCAAGGGTCCCGACTTCCCCACCGGCGGCATCATCATGGGCAAGGCGGGCATACACGAGGCCTACGCCACCGGCCGCGGCAAGATCGTTACCCGCGCCCGCAGCGAGATCGAGCCCATGCCGCAGGGCAAGAGCCGCATTGTTGTCAGCGAAATTCCCTACATGGTCAACAAAGCGCGCCTTATCGAAAAGATTGCCGAACTGGTGCACGAAAAGCGCGTCGAGGGCATAACCGACATCCGCGACGAGTCCGACCGCGCCGGTATGCGCATCGTAATCGAAGTGCGCCGCGACGTTAACGCCAATGTAGTGCTCAACCAGCTGTACAAGCATACTCAGCTGCAGGAGTCCTTCGGCGTGAACATGCTGGCGCTGGTGGACGGCGCGCCCAAGATACTTTCGCTCAGGCAGGTAATCCACTATTACCTTGAGCATCAAAAGGACGTAGTCACCCGCCGCACGCGCTTCGACCTGGACAAGGCCATGCAGCGCGCGCATATATTGGAGGGTCTGCTTACCGCGCTGGATCACATCGACGCGGTTATATCGCTGATACGCGCGTCGCGCACCGCTCAGGAAGCGCGCGACGGGCTGATGAGCCAATTCGGCCTGAGCGAGCGTCAGGCGCAGGCCATCCTTGATATGCGCTTCCAGCGTCTGACCGGCATGGAGCGCGAAAAGCTCAAGGCCGAGTACGATGATTTGCAAAACCAGATTGCCTACCTCAACACCGTACTGAGCGACGAAAGCATACTGATAGGCATAATCAAGGACGAGATGCTGGAGATCAAGGCAAAGTACGGCGACGAACGCCGCACCGAGATCACCGCCCTGCCCGACGAAATCGACATGCTGGACGTAATTCAGGAGGAGAACACGGTCGTAACGCTGACCCACTTCGGGTACTTAAAGCGCACGGCGGTATCCACCTATCACGCCCAGAAGCGCGGCGGCAAGGGCATACTGGGCGCGGGTACGCGCGACGAGGACTTCATGACCGGCATGTACGTGACCACCACGCACGAGACGCTGCTGTTCTTCACCAACCGCGGGCGCGTGTACCAGTTAAAGTGCTACGAGATACCCGAGGCGGGCAGGCAGGCGCGCGGCACGGCTGTCGTGAACCTGCTGCAGCTTGAGGGCGGCGAGAAGGTCACGGCGATGCTGCCGCTGCCCAAGGGTGCGGAGCTTACCGGCAAGTTCCTCATCATGGCCACGCGGCGCGGCGTGATAAAGCGCACGCCGGTCGAGGAGTTCGCCAACCTGCGCAAGAGCGGCCTTATCGCGATCACCCCGCGCGAGGACGACGAGCTGATCGGCGTGGCGCTGACCGACGGCAGCCGCGACGTAATGCTGGGCACGCGCATGGGCATGGCGATACGCTTTGCCGAAAGCGATGTGCGCGCTATGGGCCGCGCGGCTCAGGGCGTAAAGGCCATCGAGCTGGACGAAAACGACGAGGTCGTCGACATGTCCATCGTCGAGGACGGCGAGCGCGTGCTGTCGATAAGCGAATTTGGCTATGGCAAGCGTACACCGATCGACGAATACCGCGTGCAGTCGCGCGGCGGCAAGGGCATACGCGCGATGAACCTGACCGACAAGACCGGCAAACTGGCCGGCCAGATGCTGGTGCGCGACGGCGAGGACATACTCATGATTACCGACGACGGCCAGATGATCCGCACGCCGGTCGACGCGATAAGCGAGCAGGGCCGCAATACGCAGGGCGTGCGCCTGATGCGCGTGGCCGACGATTGCCGCATAGTGTGCGTGGCGCGCGCCGAGGCCGAACCCGATGAGCCGGACGAGCCCGCAGCCGATTCGCCCGAAAACGGCGGCACGGACGGCGACAACAACGCACAAGCGCCTGAGGTATTCGTTGACGAAGCCCCGCGCGTAAGCATGACCGATTCGCTGGACATGGGCGACGCGGCCGATAAGGTGCGCAGTCTGGCCGATGAGCTGATTTCCGAAGGCGAGGATGACGGCGACGACGACGTGTAAGCGCGGCGCCAAATGAGCATTTGATTAGGTTTTAGGCAGTTTCAGACAGTATATCCCGCCCCGCTCTGAACGGTTTTGTTCGGAGCGGAGCGGGTTTTTTTGTGGATTTTAGACTGTTTAAGGCACTAGAGTGTGTCTCAAGCGGGACAATCCGCAGGTTCGAGTGGATTTTTTCGTCAGTTCAAGTAAGAAATCCGAAGGCTTAGCAGCGCTAAGTCGAGCCTTGTGACGCAGAAATAGCACAGCGACGCCCGAAACTGCGTACTCCGGAATTTTTGAGACACACTCTAGAGTGTGTCTCAAGCGGAACAATCCGCAAGTTCGAGTGGATTTTGCGTCAGTT
>USEE01000267.1 GCA_900553645.1 uncultured Eubacteriales bacterium | reverse complement strand
GTATTCCTATCGCTCAAAATTACCAACACTCCCCTGTCCGACTATCTGGGACTTGATTCGAATACCTCCAGCTTCAATCTGCTGTACCTGCCGCGCGTGCTCTATCACTGTTCAAAGACGTTCGTGGGCTTCTTCTTCAACCTTGAAAACGGCATAAGCCTTTACGCGGTGCTTAACGCGGTAATGCTGTGCGCGCTGATTTGGCTTATCATATGCGCGGCCAAGCGCGGTGGGCTGTTTAAGTCGCCCTCGCGCACGCTGCTGCTCATAATATACTCGGTCGCCGCGCCCATATGCGCCAGTCCGCTTTACTTTATAAGCCCCGGCACGGTGTACCACAATCTGATGACGATGGGCTTTTATGCGTTCTATCTGTTCTTTATATTGTTTTATGAGCGGCTGGGCGACGCGCCCGAGCGTTTTGTCAAGCGCAAGAACTGGGGAATACTTCTGCTCAGCGCCGCGATGCTGTTCAACTTCACGCTGATTTCCAACGTCGCGTATCACAAGCTGCAATTGGCGTTCTACTCGTCATACGGCGAGGCGATACGCATGGCCGACCGCATCGAACAGACCGATGGCGCGTCAGAGTGCGACACGCTGGCGGTACTGGGCATAATGCCGGGCAGCGAGGCGTATTCGGCGCAGGTATCGCTGGAGCTGACCGGCGTGACCGACGGGTCACTGCTGCGCCCGGACGACTACACGGTCAATCAGAGCGTGATTACATCCACGCTGAACGACTACTGCCGCAAGAATTTCAAGTTTGCGACTGCGGACGAGCGGCGCGCGCTGGCGCAAAACCCCGAGGTGCTGGCGATGCCGATGTGGCCCGAGAGCGGCTCGGTGGCCGTGGTGGACGGCTACATCGTGATACGCCTGAGCGAAGGAAGTGGACTGTATGACTGACGCGCCGATCATATACTGGCACGCCGACGATTACGGCATGACCGAATGCTCCGACAGGCGCATCGAGGCGTGCCGCGATCACCTTTGCAGCGTAAGCATTGTACCGAACGGCGATGCTGCGGGCGCTGTCAGGCGCGCACTGGCTGGCGGCCTCATTGTATCGCTGCACATAAATCTGGTCGAGGGCAAGGCGCTTACCGATGCCCATGAGATACCGCTGCTGGCGCGCGCGGACGGCTCGTTCTGCAATTCGTTCGGCGGGCTGCTGAAGCTTTCACTTTCCGGAAAGCGCAGTGAATTTGCGCGGCAGTTGGAGCTAGAGCTAAGATCACAGTTAAGAGCGTTTGCCAACCTGCTGCCCAATGGTACACCGCTCAGGCTGGACAGCCATCAGCATGTACACATGATACCGCTGGTCTACCGCACGCTTATGCAGGCGGTTGAGGCAGAAGGACTAAACGTACAGTACATGCGCATACCGGCCGAACCAATGCGGCCGTTTGTGCACAGTGTCGGACTGTGGCGCACATATTCGGCAATCAATGTTGTTAAGCAGATCGTATTGAAGGGCTGCTGGCTGCTTATAAAGCCCGACTTTAAGCGGCGCGGCATAGAGACGGCGGTATTTTGCGGAATACTGTTTTCAGGGCACATGGATGACAAGCGGCTGGCGCGGGTATTGCCTGAGCTGAAGCGGATAGCAATTAAGCGCGAACAGGCGCTTGAGGTGCTGTTCCACCCGGGTGGGATTAAGCCGGGCGAGCCGCTGTTCGACCCGCAGAAGCCCGACTTCGCCGCCTTCTACCATTCCCCCGGCAGGGAGATCGAGGGGCGGGCGCTATGCACACTGGGCAAAAACACCGCACATGAAAGGCGGGAACGTTACAATGGAGAATGCAAGCAACGATAAACTATTGTCGGTAGTAATACCGGCGCACAACGAGCAGGACAACATTGCATTAGCCGTCGGGCGCGTGGGCGGCATACTGGACGCGGCAGGCATACGGCACGAGTTCGTGTTCGTGGACGACGGCTCGTCCGACGATACGTGGAAGAACCTGTGCGCCGCGGCTAAGGCTAACCCCTGCGTGCGCGCCGTGCGGCTTACGCGCTGCTTCGGCAAGGAGGCGGCGATATACGCGGGACTTGAGGCCGCCGCTGGCGATTGCAGCGTGGTGATCGACTGCGACATGCAGCACCCGCCCGAAAAGATACCCGAGATGTGGCGGTTGTGGCGCGAAGGATACGAAATCATCGAAGGCGTAAAGCGCGAGCGCGGCCACGAAAGCGCGCTGCACAAATTTTCGGCGCACATGTTTTACAACATGATAAGCAACGCGTCGGGCGTGGATATGTCGCGCAGTTCGGACTTTAAGCTGCTCGACCGCAAGGCGGTACTGGTGCTGCTCAATATGCCTGAGCGCAACACGTTCTTCCGCGCGCTGTCGGCTTGGGTGGGCTTCCTCAGTACTCAGGTCGAGTTCGAGGTGCAGCCCCGCACCGCCGGTGAAACCAAGTGGAAGCCGATGAAGCTGTTCAGCTATGCGGTATCCAACATAACCTCGTTCACGTCCGCGCCGCTGTATATGGTTATATTCTTAGGTGTGATCATGCTGATTGCCGCAATTGTGCTGGGCATTGAGGCGCTGCACAGCTATATAACCGGCATTGCGTTCGAGGGATTTACAACGGTAATACTGCTGCTGCTGTTTATCGGCAGCATACTCATGATAAGTCTAGGTATAATCGGATATTATATATCCAAAATATACGAAGAAGTAAAGCGCCGCCCGCGCTATGTCGTCGAGGAGACGCTGGGGCAGCAGAAGTAAGCCGTACCCCCCGCCCTGTACATAAAAAACGAGGTAGTCGTATGAGTAACAAAGGGAAGCTGCATCGGGTCGGATACAATATGATTGCAGGCCTCGCCTACCAAGTGATTACGCTGATAATCGGCTTCATACTGCCCCGGCTGGTGCTGGTATACTACGGATCGGACGTAAACGGCGAGCTGAACGCGATACGGCAGATGTTTGCGTATCTGTACCTGCTGGAGGCGGGCGTGGGGCTGGCCACTACTCAGGCGCTGTATAAGCCCGTGGCCGAGGACGACCATCGCAGCATAAGCGCGATACTGTCCGCGACCAATCGGTATTACCGGCGCACCGGGCTTATATACGCGCTTATCGTGGTCGCGGTGGGCGTGTTCTATCCCATAGTCGCCGACTTTTCACTGTCGCGCGGCACGGTATTGCTTTATACGGTGCTGTTTGGACTGCCCTCCGTGGTCAGCTTCTGGGTTCAGGGCAAATACCGGATGCTGCTGGAGGTAGACGGGCGCAACT
>USEE01000266.1 GCA_900553645.1 uncultured Eubacteriales bacterium | reverse complement strand
GCCGCGAAGACCAGCACCGTCGGGATGATGGCGAGCGTGCGCGTCAGCTTGACCATCGTGGCAAAGTCGCCCGCGGCCTCGCTGAAGGCGTAGCCTGTCGCCACGACGCTCGACGTATCGTTGACCGCCGTACCCGCCCACAGGCCGTACACCGCGTCGCTGAGTCCCATCCACTGGCCCAGCAGCGGGAACAGCACTATCATCGCCATATCGAACAGGAACGTCGCGCTCATCGCATATGCCACGTCGCTGTCCTTGGCCTCGATCACGGGCGCGATGGCCGCGATTGCAGAGCCGCCGCATATGCCCGTGCCCGCCGATATGAGGTTAGACAGCTTCCAGTCCAGCCCCAGCGCCTTGCCGATAAAGTGGCCCCCGCCAAAGCAAGTAAGCAGCGTAAACACCATTACGGTAAGCGACTGCGCGCCCACGCTGAGTATAACGCGCATGGACATCGATGCGCCCAGCAGTATTATCGCGAACTTGAGCACCTTTTTCGACGTGAATTTCAGACCCTTGGCGAACGTCTTTGTGGGCTTCCAGATCGCGTTTATCACCATGCCTATGAACAGTGCGATTACCGACGCGCCGATGTACGAGCCTATCGTAACCGCGCCGTGCACGTTCTCGCCCACCTGAATCTGGGCGGTAAAGTATGCCACGGTAGCGATTGCCAGCGCCAGCACGAACCCGGGTATCAGCTCGCCGACGAAACGGATTGCCTTTTGCATAATGCGCCTCCACATGAATAATTTGCGGTTTCTCTCCCAAACGACTTGCATTATACCACGGCCATGTGATAAAATCCAATTATGGTTTGTGATGAAGCGATAAGTCGGCGTTATGAGGTGAAGTAAGTGCTGGACAGGCGTGTAGAGACGTTTCTGAAGCTATGCGAGACGATGAGCTATCGCGCGGCGGCTGAACAGCTGCACATAACCCAGCCCGCCGTCACGCAGCACATACACGCGCTGGAGCAGCATTACGGCTGTGAACTGTTCCGATACGATGGGCGCAGTTTAAGCCGCACGCGCGACGCGGAGCTGCTGGAGCGGACGTTTCGTGCGATGCTGTATCAGGAGAAGCGTTTGCGCGCCGAGCTTGCCCGGCCCCAGGCGGCGCACTTCAATATCGGCGTGACCAAGACCATCGCCGAGGCGGTGGTTGCCCCGCAGGCGGCGCGGTTCTTAGATGCGGGCAACACGCTTACGCTGGACGTTAACAACACAGAGTATCTGATGCAGCGGCTCAACCGCGGCGAACTGGACTTTGCCTTAATCGAGGGATTTTTTGACGCGGGGCGGTACGACAGCCTGCCTTACAGCCGGGAGCGGTTTGTGGGGCTGTGCAGCGCAGGACACAGGTTTGCAAGGCGGCGCGTGCCGGTGGACGAGGCGGCTGCCGAGCCGCTCATATTGCGCGAACAGGGTTCGGGCACGCGCGAGATAATGGAGGGTATGCTGCATTCGCTCAACCGTTCGGCGGGCGACTTTCGGCGCAGCATCAGCGTGAGCGGGTGTGCGCTGCTGTGCGCGCTTGTCGAGCGCGGGTGCGGCGTGTCGTTCGGGTACGATGTGATTGCGCGGCGCTATCCGGGCATCGGGTGGTTCTTGCTGGACGGGATCGACATTGCGCATGACTTTTGCTATGTATTTTTGAAGGGCGGCGGCGCACAGAGCGCCGTTGAAATGTTTGATTCGTTCCGGGGCGGGACGGGTGAATAAAGATAATGGAGGAATGACTAAATATGTGCAAGAATCGCGCGCTCATTGCGGCGCACCGCGGCGCCAGCGGCGGCAACATTCCATGCAACACATTGGCTGCATACGAAATCGCGCTCAGGCAGGGCGCGGACATCGTTGAAATCGACGTGGCCATATCGGCCGAGGGCGGGCACTATGTGTTCCATCCGGGCATGGAATTCCCGCATCTGCGTTCCGAAAAGCTAATTCGCGACATGACCGACGCCGAGGTCGCAAGCCAGCGCTTTGTCAATCAGGATGGCACGCCCACCGCGCACAAGATAGCTACCTTGGACGAGGTGCTGGACTTTTTGAAGGGCAAATGCCTTATCAACGTGGACAAGTTCTGGACCGACATTCCCGGCATAACGGGCATCATCCGCGCGCACGGCATGTCCGATCAGGTGATTGTAAAGACCAACCCCGACCGCAGCCTGTTCAGCCAGATAGCGGAGCACGCCTCCGACCTCCCCTACATGCCGGTTATACGCGGTGAAGACCCCTGGGCGGAGGAGCTGCTGGCCAACCCCGCGATACGCTACATCGGCTCGGAGATACTGTTCGAGCACGACACCGAGTACTTTGCGTCGGGCGAGTACATCTCGCTTGCGCACAGCCGCGGGCTGAAGCTGTGGGTCAACTCCATACTCTACGACTACCGCGTAGAGCTTGCGGGCGGCCACAGCGACGACGCGTCGCTCACCGGCGACCCTGATAATGGCTGGGGATGGATACTGGATAAGGGCTTTGACATCATACAGACCGACTGGCCGCTGATGCTGCGCCAGTATATGGAAAATCGCTAACCTGCCTGAACATACGATTATATTAAGTACGATTCAATGTGCCGCCCGGCATTAAATGTCGACGGCGCTTTTTGTTTGCCCTCGGCGGCAAAAACGCGGGCGCGCGTCATAACGGCCTGACCTGAAACATAAGCATGGATTGAAGCAAGCGCGCAATGCGATTATGTCTGTTCCAAGACGGCTTTCAGGAGGGCTAATTATGGAAAACAGTGCGTATCCGGGCGTGGGACCGGAATTATACAGGGATATAGCCGAGCGCACGCAGGGCGACATATACATGGGAGTGGTCGGCCCGGTGCGCACGGGCAAGTCTACATTCATCAAGCGTTTCATGGAATTGATGGTTCTGGGCGGGCTGGCCGCGGACGATCAGGCCGGGCGCAGCAACCGCGAGCGCATAATCGACGAGCTGCCGATAAGCGGCGCGGGGCGCATGATCATGACCACGCAGCCACGCTTTATACCCAACGAAGCCGCGTCGATCGCGCTGGACGAGAACACCCGCCTGCGCGTGCGGCTGGTTGACTGCGTGGGCTACATGGTGCGCGGCGCGCAGGGCGTAAGCGACGGCGGCGCGCTGCGCATGGTGCGCACGCCGTGGTTCGATCACGATATACCGTTTGAGCAAGCGGCCGAGCTGGGCACGCGCAAGGTTATCGCTGAACATTCGACCTTAGGCATAGTTGTCACCACAGACGGCAGCGTCGCCG
>USEE01000265.1 GCA_900553645.1 uncultured Eubacteriales bacterium | reverse complement strand
TCGCCAAACAGCACCGCACTCTCTACATGTTTCACATGTATTACGAAACGTACCACTCCGCATTCAATTTTTTTAGTCAAAATCGTGGCAAAGTCATGTTTGCGAGGGAATTCGACAAACGAAGTGTGCTATCATATCTCCAGTGAGGTGATACACTATGGATCTAACGCGAGGCGTATTGGGTGGTATTGTCTGTTCGATTGTATCCGCGCTGAGGCTCAGGCGCGTTCCGCGGATGCCTATCCAGCTGTTCCGGTTCCCGTGCCTGGAGCTGGACGGCATGACAGTTTGCTCAGCCAATCAGGAGGCGTGCGCGCTGCTGGGCGAAAATCCGGCCGGGCGGCCATTCGTGGCCCTACTGGACGAAAACGCGCGCAAGGTATGGCGGCGCGAATCGTCCCGGCGCCTCAGCCGCGGCGCCCGGTATCTGGGCGAGACCAGCCTGCGCTGTCGCGGCGGCCAGGTGCGGGCGCGGCTAATCATGCTGCGCGACGGCGGGCGCAACATGATCGTACTCAGCGCGCCGGGCGAAGCGACGAAGCCGCGCCCGGCCGATATGCTAAGCAGCGACGACGTTACCGAGCTGGTTCACGAAATGCGCGCGCCGCTGACCATAATCCGCAGTGCGGCCACGCTGATGCGCGAGCGCCCTGAAGCCGTGGAGCAATATCTGCAAGGCATAGAGCGCAATTGCGAACGGCTGCAGAACATGGTGAACGACATAATGACGCTCGGCAGCGAGGATGGAGGCATGTGCAAGCCTGCGCTCAGGCAAATCGAGCTTGCGTCGTGGCTGGAGGAGCAGGCCGCGCTGATTCGTCCTCAGGCACAATGCCGCGGCGTGGAGCTGCTGTTCACGTCCGCGCCGGGCGAACTGCATGTGAATACCGACCCGCAATTGCTGGAGCACATCATAGTAAATCTGATCGGCAATGCGCTCAAGTTCACGCCGGGCGGCGGCCGCATATCGATGCGGCTTGAGCTGACCTGCGAGGACGTAATAATAACCGTGAGCGACACGGGACGCGGCATCGCGCCCGATAAGCTGAACCGCATATTCGAACGCGGCTATACCGGCGATGCCAAGCACGGATATGGCATAGGTCTGGCACTGGCGGAGCGCTGTTCACGTTCGCTGGGCGGCAGGTTAAGCGCATTTAGCGACGGCAAAACCGGCAGTACGTTCACGCTGACCTTGCCAGCATCAATAACCGCAAGCGGCACTTGAATGAGCCTGCACATTTTACATAAGCCATCCGATTGCATATCAACTGCCTTTCCACACGCAATCATTGAAAGCCCGTGCAGCCGGTTTCGCAAGTGAAGCGGAATCAACTGCACGGGTTTGTCTATCCTTAAAGCCTGTTTAATTTTAAGTCGTTTTGCGATTATTTGCTTTCGTACTGGCTGGCCACGACGCGCGCATGTTCTTCCTTGATCGCACGCAGAGTATCCGGCTCCTGAATCAACCTGAGCGCAGTCAGCGCCAGCGCGATAACCGCGGCCTTGTTCTTGCGCAGCCTGCGCCACGAATCGCGCAGGAAGCCGACCGCGGGCGGCAGCTCCGGCTCGGCCTGCCGCCGCGCGCCCGCCGCCGGGCGAAATGCCTCGTCTGTAATCTGAATCTCACTCATGACTGCCCTCCACCCGCACGCGCGGGTCAATCAACTGATATAGAATATCGGTTATGAATATCACGACAACCAGCAGCGCCGAGAACAGAATCGTCACGGCCATTATCGTGTAATAGTCATTGGAAAGAATCGACTTGGTAAACTGCTCGCCAATGCCGGGCACGGCGAATATGTTTTCCACAACCAACGAGCCGGTCATGAGCGAAACCGTCATCGGCCCAAGGATTATAATAAGCGGAATCAGCGCATTGCGCAGTCCGTGAGTAAATGCCACCCGCCACGGCCCCATGCCTTGGCGCGGGCAAGCTCGATATATTCGCTGGAAAGCACATCAACCATCTCGGTGCGGATAAAGCGCGCCGCGTCTGCCATCGGCGAAATGGGCAGCGCCAGCGTCGGCAGTATCGTCGAGCGGAGCCCGTCGTCCCAAAGCCCTATCGGCATCCATTTAAGCGTAATCGCGAATATGAACTGTCCCAGCACGGCGATGATGAAGTTGGGCACCGAACGCCCGGTTATGGCAAACAGCGAACAAAACGTGTCTATCCATGTATTGCTTCATGGCAGCGATTACGCCCAGCACTATGCCTACCACCGTACCGAACGCTACGGCCTGCAGACCCAACTGCACGCTCGGCCCGATGCGGTTTGACAGCAGCGTCGTTACCTTCTGATCGGAAAACTGAAGTGAAATGCCGAACAGTTCGTAGAACTTCATCGAATGGAACGGGTAAACCACGCTGTCCTGTTCGCCATGCAGCATTAGAGTCGGGCACGTTTCGGGCGAGATATGATGCGTCGACGAAAGCAGCGCTATCTTTTCCGCTTCGCTTCTTTCTTTAAGCAGCGGGTGCGCTGACTGCGCCGCAATATGCCTGCACCAGTATGGGGTGGAATCGCGTTGACCAGTATCGGTTCATGTCAAAACAAATCCAGCATATTATCCAGGTATATTTCCTCGCGCACCTGCAATTGATACTCCGGCTTTGTCATGTAGTACAGCAGAAATTCCAGTATCAGCGCACTGCCCAGCCCGCGCCCTTCTATCTTAAAATTGGAAAAGCCCATCGGCAGGTATAGGTTCCGAATATCGCCTGTACCGATGAATCCCGGATTCTTCATAGCCTTTGAGAAGCGATAGCCGCCGCCAGCGTCGGACGCGGTGCAGCGATGCTCGGGCGCACTTTCGCCCAGATTCTTGCGGCTGACCGCCTCATAGCAGCGTTTTCTGTCCTTACAGTCAAACCGGCAGCATTCGTTGCACAGAAACTCCACCTTGTCCTTCTGCTTCTGAGGGAGTTGGCTTAGCTCGTTAAACGCCTTGTTCAAGCGAAAGTCCGGCACTACATACTGGAAGTCCTCGCGCTCCAATTCCTGCCTTAACTGTCCAAAATCGGTCAAAACCTTTGTGGTGGACGACACGAAATATAGGCGCGGGTAGTTTGCCTTTAAGTAGTTAAGCAATATGTCCGAGTGGACAATCACTCCGCTTGCGGGTGCGGACGCTTCCTCGAACAGCCTACACAGCGCGTTGCATTTTCTGTCCAAAAGATGCTCCGGGCGCAGGAGCGAATTACTGAACGTAAGCCGCGCTGAAATCCCGTAATCCTGCAGCAGCCCCAGCAC
>USEE01000264.1 GCA_900553645.1 uncultured Eubacteriales bacterium | reverse complement strand
TTTACGGCGGCCGTGAACCTCACCGCCGAACCTGCACCTGAGCCGCCGAGGGGCGGCGAACAGGGCGCGGGTGAAAAATGCCTAAACAGGAAAACCCCATTCGCGGAATCCCGAAACAGTTCAGATTGAGAAACGCGGCCTGCGCTGAATAGCTAAAACAAGAAATGCCGCTGACTCTTAGAGCGAATCAGCGGCGAAAGAAATCCCAAGTAGCTTTCAATATAAATTTTCCTAAAAACGCCCGAACAAAGGAATACTTGCGGGCGAACAGCCAATCGGCTTTTCTTTGGTTCTTTCTTTTCTCCTGAAAAGAAAGACGTAACCCCTCGTAACCCCCACGTTCCCACCCCAGCCGAAACTCGCGCGTAAACTCCACGTAAGATTGATTGACGTGAGCGGGGGGCGGGTGGTAGGATGGGAGTATGAAAAAATTCGGGCTTTGAGCTGAAAAGAGGTTGAAGCTTTTTTATGAGATTCAGGTGTAGACAGGAATTGCTGATGGCGTCGCTGCAGACGGCTATAAAGGCTATATCGGGTAAGGTTACTCAGCCTATATTGGAAGGGGCGCTGCTGGAGGCGTTCGATGGGATGCTGCGGATTACCTGCACTGACCTTAATATGGGGATCGTTACCCAGTTGGAGGCCGACGTCAGCGAGGAAGGGCGCGTCGTGCTGCCCGGTAAGCTGCTGGGCGAAATCGTAAGGCGATTGCCGCTGGGCGACGTGGATGTTAATGTTAAGGGCAATAACGCCGCTACGATCAGGTGCATGGGCTCACGCATGAATATCGCCGGGTTCCCCGCCGAGGAGTACCCGCCGCTGCCCTCGCCCGAGGCCGCGCGCAGCGTTACGCTGCCCCAGAGCGCCCTCAAGGATATGATAAGGCAGACAAGTTTCTCGGTCGCAACCGAGGAGTCCAGACCCATATTCACCGGGTGCCTTATGGAGGTAGAGGAAACCGGCGTTAATCTGGTCGCGCTGGACGGATTCAGACTTGCGCTCAGACATACCGAGCTGGAATCCTCCGTGGGCACGTTTAACGCGCTTATCCCCGGCAGATCGCTCAACGAAGTCGCACGCATACTCGGCGACGACGGCGACGTCGAACTTAAGCTGGATAAGACCCATGTGAGCTTTGAAATTGGCTCCACCCGAGTAGTCGCGCGCCTGCTGGAGGGCGAATTCATCAAGTACCGCTCGATCATACCCGCGACGTGGAGCAGCCTGATAAGGGTTAACAGACAGGAGCTGGCCGCGTGCATAGACCGCGCCTCGCTGATGGCCCGCGACGGCAAGAATAACCTGATGAAATTCAGCGTGGGCGACAATAAACTGGTCATAACCTCCAATTCCGAAATGGGCGACGCTTATGAGGAACTCGAGGCCGCGCACACCGGCGACGAACTGACCATATCCTTCAACATCCGCTTCATGAGCGACATAATGAAGGTGGTCGAGGACGACGAAATCGTAATGCGCTTCAACTCCGCGGTAAGCCCCTGCGTAATCTGCCCCACCGAGGGAGACGCGTACACGTACCTGGTTCTGCCGGTACGCAATGCCTAAAGTAAAATGAATGTAAAATACATCGAGGGCGACACCATAGCCGCGTGCGCAACCGCGCCGGGCGAGGGCGGCGTGGCCATTGTGCGCGTGTCCGGCCCGGACGCGGAGGGCATGATGCGCAGGTTTTTTAAGAAACTGCCCGAGAGAATCGAGTCGCACCGCATGTACTACGGGCATATCGTGGGCGCGGGGGCGCGCGAGGAGGCGCTGTGCGTGCTGATGCGCGCGCCGCGTTCCTACACGCGCGAGGACGTATGCGAATTTAACATACACGGCGGCGGCGAGACGGTGGCGCGGCTTTTGCGCGCGCTGTATAACGCGGGCGTGCGGCCGGCCGAGCCGGGCGAGTTCACGCGGCGTGCGTTCATGAACGGGCGCATTGATTTAAGCCGTGCCGAGGCCGTGATGAGCGTATTGCGCGCCAAGGGCGACGCGGCTTTGCGCGCGGGCTTGCGCGAGCTGGACGGCGGGATTGCGCGCGAGGTAGGCCGGGCGTGCGGCGAGCTGACGGGCATGTTGGCCGAGATCGGCGCGGCGCTTGACTTTCCGGAGGAAATCGACGAAACCGAGATTGAGGCCGGACTTATACCCAAGATACGGGCTTTGTCTAAAAAGCTGAACGAAGAATGCGGGCGGCGCGCGGGGGACATGCTTTCGCGCGGGCTGAGCGCGGTACTGGCGGGGCGGCCCAATGTGGGCAAGTCATCGCTGATGAATGCGCTGCTGGGCTGCGAGCGGGCGATTGTTACGCGCGCGGCGGGGACCACGCGCGACGTTCTGACTGAAGAACTGGAGCTAAGCGGGTACCGGGTCAGGCTATCGGACACGGCGGGCCAGCGCGACGCGGACAACGAAGCGGAGCGGATGGGTGTGGAGCGGGCGCGGGCGGCTTTGAAGGCGTGTGACATTGCATTGATGGTGCTCGACCGGTCGGCGCCGCTTACGGGCGAGGATTTGGAGCTATTGGACGAGCGCGACGAGCGGCAGATACTTATACTGAACAAGGCCGATTTACCGCGGGCGTGGGATGCGAGCGACTTAACCCGGCGATTTGAGGGGCGAACCATATGCGTGTCTGCGCGGAGCGGGGAAGGCATAGCTGATCTACGCCAACTCATGAGCGAGAAAGCGGCGGCGTATGCGGAACCGGGCGCGATATTCCTACACGAGCGGCACATAAGCTGTGTCAGGCGCGCGTGCGGGTTAATGGACGCGGCGGCGGCGACTTTGGAGGCGGGCGCGTCATGCGAGTTAGCGGCGCTGGATTTAAGCGGCGCGTTAAGCGCCTTAGGCGAAATCACGGGCCAGACAACGGACGCGGACGTAATTAACCGAATATTCACGGACTTTTGCGTAGGAAAATAACCGCGCATACGTTACTATTGCCCGATTATGGGCTATAATACAACCGGAGCGAAAAACGCGCCCACCAAACGGCGCTAAAAATATGGAGGTTCAACATGGAAGCAAAGATAACCAAAGAAATGAGCATAGCCGAGGTCCTACGCATCAACCGCATGACCGCCCCCATCTTCATGCAGTACGGTATGCACTGCCTCAGCTGCCCCCACGCCACCGCCGAGTCCCTCGAAGAAGCCGGCGCCGTTCACGGCATCGACGTTGACGAACTCGTTGCGGATCTCAACAA
This sequence comes from uncultured Eubacteriales bacterium, assembly GCA_900553645.1. Next base: position 55 of record USEE01000264.1, on the reverse strand, counting down.
GTTTATTGCGGAAAACGCTTAATGGGGGGACGTGTTCTTTCTTTTCAGGAGAAAA
>USEE01000263.1 GCA_900553645.1 uncultured Eubacteriales bacterium | reverse complement strand
CCATCTGCTTATTATTTGATTTCAGGAGTGTGAAAGCTATGGACTACAAACGCACTGACCCAAACATGCCCGACGACAACGCTCATTCCGACAACGACCGCTTATCCGCCCACGATAAAGGCATTTCCGCGCCCTTGACCGATTCATTGACGGGCGTGCTGAAAAACGACGTCGATTTGGATGACGCACGCTCAGAAAGATTACGCGAAAAGTACGGCTTTTCCGACTGACTTACCCTACCCCGTCCTTACTGCCTAAACAAAACCCGTCGCCACGCAAGCTTTCAACCTGCATGGCGGCGGGTTCTTATTATTCAATTACTCCATCCGTTCCAATTCCCTCAGCCACGCATCCGCACACGCATCCGACGGCATCCTCAGATCGCCGCGCGGCGACAGCGCTACCGAGCCTATCTTGGGGCCGTCCGGCAGGCAGGAACGCTTGAACTGCTGCTGGAAGAACCGACGGTAGAACGTGCGCAGCCATTTCAGTATCGTGGCGCGGTCATACTTATCGCCCAGCGCGTACTCGGCCACGCGGAACACCTTGCGCGGCGGGTAGCCCCAGCGCAGTGCGTAATACAGGAAGAAGTCGTGCAGCTCATACGGGCCTACCAGATCTTCCGTGACCTGCGATATTTCGCCGTCCTTGGCAGGCAGGAGTTCCGGGCTTACGGGCGTTGCAAGTATGTCCAGCAGCGTGTCGCGCAATTCGCCCTCGCCCGCGTCCTGCGCCGCGTAGCGCACTATGTGCCTGATAAGCGTCTTGGGCACCGACGCGTTCACGCCGTACATGGACATATGGTCGCCGTTATACGTCGCCCAGCCCAGCGCAAGTTCGCTCAGGTCGCCCGTGCCCACGACCATGCCGCCCGTGCGATTGGCCACGTCCATGAGCACCTGTGTGCGCTCGCGCGCCTGAGAATTTTCGTAAGTCACGTCCAGCGTGTCCTCGCTCTGGCCGATGTCGCTGAAGTGCTGGCGCACGGCGGCGGTTATGTTTACGTGTTTAAGCGTCGCGCCCATCAGCTCGGTCAGGCGCTCGGCGTTGGACTTGGTGCGCGCGGTCGTGCCAAAGCACGGCATGGTTATCGCGATTACGTCCCGGCGGTCGCGGCCGAGTATGTCCATTGCCTTAACCGCCACTATCAGTGCCAGGCTGGAATCCAACCCGCCCGATATGCCCACGACCGCAGTGCGCGCGTGCGCGTGCGCGATGCGCTTGGCCAGACCTGCGGCCTGCATACGCAGTATGGTTTCGCAGCGGCTGTCCAGCGCGTGCGCGTCGCCCGGTATGAACGGCTGGGGCGCGATTGATCGCGTAAGCTGCGTCGGGCGCGGCTCCATATGGAACGGTATCGCATTTGAGGCGGCGTCCGCGTTGGGATAGGTGTGCATACGGCGGCGCTCGTATACCAGCTTGCTTACGTCGATCTCGCTTATCGTCACGCCGTTTTTGAACAGCTCGCTTTCAGCCAGTATGCCGCCGTTTTCAGCGATTATATTGTGGCCCGCGAATACCATGTCGGTGGTGGACTCGCCGTCGCCCGCGTCGGCATAGACGTAGCCCGATACCAGTGAGCCGCTCTTGGACTTGACCAGCAGGCGTCGGTAGTCGGCCTTGCCGATTGTCTCGTCCGAGGCCGACAGGTTGCATATTATCGTCGCGCCCATGCGCGCCAGACGCACCGAGGGCGTGTCGGGCACCCATAAGTCCTCGCACAGCTCAACGCCGATCGAAAAGTCGGGCATGTCGGCACAGCGCAGCACTATGTCCGTGCCCAGAGGGGCCATGCCGCCGCCGAACTCCACCCAGACGCGGCCCTCGGGCGCGGGCGTGAACTGGCGCTTCTCGTAAAACTCGCCGTAATTGGGCAGGTTAGTCTTGGGTATAAAGGCCAGCACATGGCCGCGATACGTCGCGGCGGCGCAGTTGTATACGCGCCCGTTAACGTCCAAAGGCAGGCCGATCAGCGAAATCATGTCCAGATTCGCGGTTGCGTCCACGATGGCCTCCAAAGCGCGGCGCGCGGAGGAAAGCAGGGTATCCTGAAGGAACAGATCGCCGCAGGTGTATCCGGTCAGAACCAGCTCGGGCAATACGCAAAGCCGCGCGCCGGCCTGAGCCGCAGTTTTAAGCGAATCGATAATCGCGCCGGCGTTGAAGTCCACGTCGGCCACGCGAATGCGGGGCGTGGCGGCGGCCACCTTTATGAAGCCCTGATGCATAATTTTGTACCTCTTATATATTTGTAGGATCGCGCCGCGACGCGGTAAAGGCGCGCGGGCGGAGGGAGCGGAATTCATAATGCATAATGCATAATTCGGAATGCGGAATCAGGAACGGCGCAGCCGCGCCGCATATAGCCGCGCACGGGTAAGCGCCGCTCTCCGAGCGTGTAAGCCGCTCATGCAGAAGCGGGATAAATGCGGCGCGGCACATACGCATGGGACTTTGACCGAGCGCGGACAGCGCCGCGAAACCGTGAATAAGCCGCCGCGCACGGGTGAGCGCCGCTCTCCGAGCGTGGAAGATGCTCATACAGAAGCCTGAGAACCAATTGCATCTTCCGCGCCCACTTTAATTTATGGTGGGCGCGGCATGGACGGCTGCTCATACATCCGGTTGCGCGTCTGGACGGCTAGTTTTCGCGCCCGCCCTACTTTCGGCGGGCGTGAACCTCACCGCCGAGATTCCATCTGAGCCGCCGAGGGGCGGCGAACATGGCGCGGGCGCAACCTGCCTAAACAGAAATAGTCCATTCGCGGAATCCCGAAACTAATTCAGATTATAGCTTGCGTGAGCCACGAACAAACGCATCAGTAAGCGCCGCTGGCTCTGTGCGAGATAAGCAGCTCAGGAATGCGAAAGTCCCTTCCCAATATATAATCCCTAAAAAAACGCCCAAGTCAAGATAAATCCGCGTGAGAACAGGCCGAAGGCGATAGATTTTTCTTTGGTTCTTTCTTTTTCTCTAAAAAGAAAGAACCGTAACCCCTTCGTCCAATCCCCACGTTAAATGTCCAGATTCATAACCAGCTTAGCGTTCTCCTCAATGAAGCCGCGGCGGGGTTCTACACGGTCGCCCATGAGTAGATCGAACATCTGGTCGGCCGAGATTGCGTCGGCCAGTTTGACCTGATACATGGAACGCGTCGCCGGGTCCATGGTGGTTTCCCAGAGCTGTTGGCTGCTCATTTCGCCTAGGCCTTTGTAGCGCTGAATGTCGGGCTTGGGTTCGCGGCCTATGCGGTCGAGAAGCTCGGCCAGCTGGGTGTCGTCGTAGACGTAGT
>USEE01000262.1 GCA_900553645.1 uncultured Eubacteriales bacterium | reverse complement strand
TTGTCCTTGAACAGCGGAAGCCCTTCCAGCTGTTGTTTTTTCAGCGCCATCACGTCTGCCGCATCGCGCGCCAGTCCCTGTTCCACCAGCAGCTCCGCTGTTTTTTCCGAAAAACCCTCGATATCCATCGCCTCACGCCCGGCAAAGTGCGCCAGTCGGTTGATGAGCTGCGGGGGACAGTCCGGATTGACGCAGAAGATGTGCGCGCCCTTCTCCACCAGCGGCTGGCCGCAGGCGGGACAGATCTGCGGGATTTCGATCTCCCGCTCATCGGGCTGGATTTCATCCGTTCGCCCCATGATTTCGGGGATGACGTCGTTGGAACGGCGTATGAACACGTCCGCGCCCACGGCGACGTCCTTGCGCTGAATATCGCCCCAGTTGTTGAGCGTGGCGCGGCTAACCGTCGCGCCGCCTATATCGACCGGGTCTAGCGTCGCCAGCGGCGTGAGCTTACCGGTGCGCCCCACCTCCCACGATACCGATACAAGGCGCGTCACGGTTTCCTCGGCCTCATACTTAAACGCAACCGCCCAGCGTGGGAACTTGTCGGTGTTGCCGAGTTCCTGCCTGAGCGCGAGGTCGCACACCTTGACAACCGCGCCGTCGGTCTGGAAGTCCTCGCCCTTGCGAATGTCCTCGATATGGCGTATCGCGGCCATCACGTCGGCTTCGTTCTTTGCCTTAATATGCACGTCACCCACGGTGAAGCCGTTGCTTTTCAGGAAGTCCAGCATTCCCCACAGATCGGTAAATTCAGGCTTGCCGTCCGGCCACTCAATGTAGCCTATATTATAGAAGAAAGCGCTCAGGTGGCGCGAGCGCGTCACCTTGGGGTCGAGGTTGCGCAGTGCGCCTGCGGCGGCATTGCGCGCGTTTTTCAGCGGCTCCTGAGCGGTCTTATTGTAGCGTTCAAGGCGGCTCAGGCGCATTATGCCCTCGCCCTGAACCTCCATACGCCCCTTAAAATTTATCGAAAGCGGCACGTCCTCTATCGTCATTGCCTGCTGAAGGATTTCTTCGCCGATCTCGCCGGTGCCGCGCGTGGCCGCCATGACCAGTCGGCCGCCGTCATATGTCAGATTGATCGTCAGACCGTCGAACTTATGCTCGACCGCGAGTTCGGGCAGCTCGCCCAACGCGTCGTCGGGCAGATCTGCGCCCTGCGCGCGCGCCTGAGCCGCCTGCTGTTTGCGCAGGCGCGTGCAAAAATCCATGACTTCGCCTTCGGTTCGCACTTTATCCAGACTCCACAACCGCGCCAGGTGTCTGTGCGGCTTGAAGCTTTTGAGTATCTCGCCGCCCACGCGGTGCGTCGGCGAGTCGGGCAGGGTTACGCCTTCCTCGCTTTCCAGCCGCTTGAGTTCGGAATACATATCGTCCCACTGATCGTCGGATATGGTGGGATCGTCGAGTACGTAATATCTGTAATTGGCCTCGTTCAGCCGCCTTATCAGTTCCTGCATACGCTCAGACATACCATCACCCCAGCTTTATTATGGGCGCAACGGAGGAAGCAAATTCGCTCGTGCGGCCGTCGTCAAATTCGATTTTAACCCGCGCGCCCGTGCCCGCGCCGCTGGTGCCGACGACCGTGCCCTGCCCGAACTTGCGGTGCTGCACGCGGTCGCCTATGTTGTACAGCGTAACCGCAGGAGTAACGCTGGCCGCCTGAGAGCGCACGACACCCGCCATGCCGCGCGACACGCCGGGAATCTGGTCAGGACGCAAAGCTGCGCCGCCCGTACGAGATGTACCGCCTGAATATCCGCCGCCCGAATAGCCCGCGCCGCCGGAGTAGCCGCCGCGCGCAGTGCCGCCCGCGGAATAGCCGCCCTGCCGCTGAGGGGCGCGCCGCGTCACGCCGTAATCGTCCTCATACTCGGTCATGCCGCCGCGCACGGTACGCGGGCGCATTATCGAGCCGGTATTGCGCATTTTAAGGTTCATATCCTCGGTCACGCGGTGCGGAAGTTCGTCGAGGAAACGCGAGGCCACGCACATGTTGGTGCGGCCGTACAATGTACGCTGGCGCGCGTGCGTCAGCCACAGCCGCTTTCTGGCGCGCGTTATCGCGACATAGCACAGGCGGCGCTCCTCCTCCAGCTTTTCGTCATCGTCCATCGCGCGCGTGGTCGGGAAAATGCCCTCCTCCATGCCTATGACAAATACGTTTTTGAATTCCAGACCCTTGGCGCTATGCATGGTCATGAGCGTTATCGCGCCATCGTCATCATCGCTCCGGTCCATGTCGGTGACAAGCGCCACGTTTTCCAGATAGTCGTCCAGCGTACCCTCCGGGTTCTGCTTTACATATTCGATAACGCCGCCCACAAATTCGGCTATGTTCTGCAGGCGCGCGGTATTTTCGTCGTTCTGCTCCTGCTTGAACTGCTGTTCATAGCCGGTTTCATCTAAGAGCTTGCGCACAAATTCGTCGGGCTTCATCATCTGACGCTCGACCACGAGGTTGGTTATCAGCTCGCCAAAGCCCTCGACTGCCTTTAACGCGCGCCCGGAAAGCCCCGCCTGCTGCGCGTCCAATACCGCCGCGAACAGCGAATCGCCGCTGGCAGCGGCGTAATCGGCCAGCTTTTGCACGGTTGTGTCGCCTATGGAGCGCTTAGGCTCGTTGATTATGCGCCTGACCGCCACGTCGTCGGCGGGATTGACCACCGCACGCAGGTAGCACACGATGTCCTTAACCTCTTTGCGCTCGTAGAACTTCAGTCCGCCAAACACGCGATATTTCAGGCCGCCGCGCACAAGCGTTTCTTCAACCACGCGGCTGAGCGCGTTCACGCGGTACAATACCGCCATGTCGCCCAACACGTCGCCGGATTTCAGCCGCTCGTTTATCTGCTGTGCGAGGAAGTATGCCTCGTCGCGCTCGTCCTGCGCCTCGTACAGGCGCACCGGTTCGCCCGCACCCTCGCTGGTCCACAGCGCCTTTTCCTTGCGTCCAACGTTGTGCGCGATTACCTGATTGGCCGCGTCGAGTATGTTGCTGGTGGAACGGTAGTTCTGTTCCAGTTTTATCACGACCGCGTCCGGGAAGTCCTTTTCAAAATCCAGTATATTGCGTATGTCCGCGCCGCGCCAGCCGTATATCGACTGGTCGTCGTCGCCCACCACGCACAGGTTGCGCTTTTCGCCCGCGAGCAGGCGCACCAGCTGATACTGGGCGCTGTTGGTGTCCTGATACTCGTCCACGAGTATGTAGTCGAACCGCTTGCGATAGCTGTCCAGCACCGGCGGGTGCTGCACGAACAGCTCCAGCGTCTTTATAAGCAGGTCATCGA